>NZ_JBWKNG010000005.1:0-281522 GCF_059415465.1 Pseudomonas sp. GW821-FHT10C09 | reverse complement strand
GTGTTTGCTCGCACGAACATCATCAATCAAATCGGCGTTCTTGTTTCTGTGTTTCCCGGGATTCCGTGAAGAACCATTTTTTTTGCCTCACGTTACCTTCGAGGGTTTGCGCGTGCGCTGTTGCAGTTGGGGTTTGGACTGCGCCCAGTTTTCCGGCAGGTTGATGTAGTCCACCAGTTCACGCAGGCGACCATGATCACGCGCGTTGAAGTTGAAGGCCAGTCGCGCCAGGTGGCTGAACTGCGCTTCATCGTGCTCTTCACCGCTGTAGGCGTGCTGATGGAAACGATCGCTCAGGCACAGGTCGGCAAATACTTCCTGCATGTGGTCGAGCGCTTGCTCACTGAGGGTGTGGTTCATGCGAATCACAAACTGATGCTTGAGCCAGCGGCTGGAGTGGAAGTTGCTGTAGAACTGGTTGATCTGTTCCACCGCTTCTTCGGCGCTGTAGACCAGGCTCACGAGCTTCATGTCGGTCGGCAGGATGTAGCGGTTTTCCTCCAGTTGATGGTGAATGAAGTCCAGCGCGCCTTGCCAGAACTTGCCGCCCGGCGCGTCCAGTAATACCACCGGCACCAATGGGCTTTTGCCGGTCTGAATCAGTGTCAGTACTTCCAGCGCCTCGTCCAGGGTGCCGAAACCGCCTGGGCACAGGACCAGCGCATCAGCTTCCTTGACGAAGAACAGCTTGCGGGTGAAAAAGAAGTGGAAGGGCAGCAGGTTGGCGCTGCCCTGCATGGTGGGGTTGGCATGTTGTTCGAAGGGCAGGGTGATGTTGAAACCCAGGCTATGTTCCCGGCCGGCACCTTCGTGCGCCGCTGCCATGATGCCGCCACCAGCACCAGTGATAACCATCAGGTCCGAGCGCGCCAGCGCGGCGCCCAGTTCTCGGGCCAGACCATACAGCGGGTGTTCGATGGGTGTTCGGGCCGAGCCAAACACGGTGACTTTACGCCGGCCGCGGAACTGCTCGAGTACACGGAAGGCGTGCTCCAGTTCGCGCAGGGCTTGAAGGGTGATCTTGGCATTCCAGCGGTTGTGATCTTCCTGGGCCATGCGCAGCACGGTCAGAATCATGTCACGGTAGATGGGGATGTTGGGGCTGTTAGGTGAAACCAGGTTGAGTTGTTCTTCGACCTTGCTGGTGAGGTCGTGGCCGCTTTCTTCAAAATGACGGCTTAGCAGGTCATTCGGTTGGTAAGGCATCAATTTCTCCTTCCATACAGGCTGTGTTTTCCCCTGAAGCAGGAAAAATTCGCACAATTGGTACAACAAGACGCGTCGCGGGCGGCCCCTTTCCAGCCCGGAAAAGTGAGTGGGAACACTATGAATCTAGACCCTCGCAGAGATTTACGCTGACTTGATCATTGCGCCGCAAAGTCTTTCCTGGCAACCGCTTATTGACGATTTCCAAGGTGATTTCACCGCTCGTCTGAACGCACGCCGAGTGTCTGGCGCTCTGATTTACTAAGCTACAGGTGCGACACGACAACTTTGCGTCAAAGGCAGGACGCGCGGTTCAAAGAGTTGAAGGATTTTTCGCTCAAACAGGGCGAGGAGCAAGGAGGCGGGATGTTATGGCCAGAGTGATTCTGGAGATCGATACGCAACTGTATCGATTGCTCAAGTCATCAGCCGAGACCCATCACGTGAGTCTCGAAGAGGAGTGCTGCCGACGCCTGGAGGGAACTGAGCGACGGTCACATTACTTGCAGGCATTGCTGGCAGAACTGCGCGCCGAGGATGAACAGCGGCGCGCCAAATCCGGGTGATTACTTTTTCTTGGCTGGAGCCGCTTTCGGGCAGTCCGATTCCTGATAGCTGGCGGAGCCGATCGCCTTGTTGGTTTTCACTTCCGTGAAGTCGTAACGCATGATCGCGCCCTTGGCCATCAGCTTGCGGTACGACGGGTTGTTGCACACCGAGGCACCCAACTGGAAATACACGGCTTTAGGGTCCGCACGCATCTTGTCGGCGTGGCTCTTTTGCACGCTCAGGTGGTTGATCAGTTGCTTGCCGTCGACGGTGTAACCCTGATCGAGAATATCTTCGTTGATTGCCCGTGGCGTGCCGACGCTGCTTTGGGCTGCGACGTTTTGCAGTTCTCTGTTGAGATTCTGCTCACTCAAGGACGCAGCCTGAGCGCTGAAGGACGACGCCAGCAGAATGGCAGCGGTGGAAACGATAAGGCGCAGCATGAAACTCTCCTGGTTCAGTGACTGGTGCTTCGACCCGTCACATGACTGTGCGTTCAGTGGCGGCGAATTATAGGGGACGCGCTCCGGACGGTACAGGCTTGCGCCGGCTGCTCTGATAAACTGGCGGCACTTTTTGCCCTGCCGAGTGCTTTTCGTGTCGATTTCCTCCTTCTGCCGGCGCTGCCTGCCATGAACCCTGCCATTGCACCCTTTGCTGCCAACGCCGTGGCCCGCTTGCGCGATTCTCGAGAAGAAGAGGGGATCAAGCCGATTCAGGCCCGAGGCTGGAGGGCGCCGCGTTGCCGTTCCTGCCGCGTCATCGAGAGTCATTGCCTGTGCGCCTGGCGTCCGCAAGTCGAGGCGCGCTCCGGCGTGTGCCTGATCATGACCAACAAGGAAGTGTTCAAGCCGAGCAACACCGGTTGGCTGATTGCCGATGTGGTACGCGATAACCATGCGTTTATCTGGTCGCGCACCGAGGTTGATGAACAATTGTTGGCGTTGCTGGCCGACCCGCAGTGGCAGCCGTATCTGGTGTTTCCGGGGGAATACGTCGAACCTGAACGTGTCACCAACAGCGTCGACACGGACAGTTCGAAGCGTCCGCTGTTTATTCTGCTGGACGCCACCTGGACTGAAGCCCGGAAGATTTTCCGCAAAAGCCCTTACTTTGATCGCTTGCCGATCTTGAGCCTGCTGCCCGAAAAGCTGTCTCGATACCGATTGCGCAGGTCGACCCGCAGCGAGCATTTATGCACCGCCGAAGTGGCTGCACTGTGCCTCGATCTGGCGGGGGATACCGCCGCAGCATCGGCGCTAGACGCTTATTTCGACGTGTTCAGCCAGCATTACCTGGACGCAAAACGGCAACTGGACATGAACGTCGCCACGCCCGCTCATGCCGAACTGATGCCCTTCGTGCAAAGCTCGGCCCCAGTCATCTGCTGATTGTCGCCCATACTGCAAAGAACTGTACTGCCCATGCACCTTGACCACCCAGTCTTCGCTGGGCATGCTTGGCGCCGATTGGGGCGCGGCCAGGTTTGATACGCCGTTTTCAGCTGTTATTGGCGTTGAACGTGCCCCATTGGTGCAGCTCCGTGGCTGTGCCTTGAGTCGTTTGAAAAACAGGATCATTTGAAAAATGGCCACATACGAAATCCTGATTGCCGATGATCACCCGCTGTTTCGTAGCGCGCTGCATCAGGCCTTGACCCTGGGCCTGGGCCCGGATGTTCGTCTGGTGGAAGTGGCGAGCATTGCCGAGCTGGAAACCCGCCTGGATGAAAAATCCGATTGGGATCTGGTGTTGCTGGACCTGAACATGCCCGGTGCCTACGGTTTTTCCGGGCTCGTGCTGTTGCGCGGTCAGTACCCGCAAATTCCGGTGGTGATGGTGTCCGCACAGGAAGAAGCGTCGATCATGGTCAAGTCCCGTGAATTCGGCGCCAGTGGGTTCATTCCCAAATCCAGCGACCTGAGCGTGATCCAGAAAGCTGTCCGTGCGGTACTGGACGGCGACGTATTCTGGCCGCCGCAAGCGTTTGAAGCGGTCAGCGTTTCCGACGAAGCCAAGGCCGCCAGCGAAGGCCTCGCGAGCCTGACACCCCAGCAATTCCGGGTGTTGACCATGGTCTGCGAAGGCCTGCTGAACAAACAGATTGCTTACGAGCTGAGTGTCTCCGAAGCTACGATCAAAGCCCATGTCACGGCGATTTTCCGCAAGCTGAATGTGCGGACCCGGACGCAGGCTGCGTTGCTCTTGCAACAACTTGAGTCAATTTCGAGCCACTAAAAGGCGCCATGTTCACGCTATTTTGACTTTGCATGATCTAGCGTTCCCATTCCTATCTGGTCAGTTGCCCACTCTATGTCACCTTTCAAAGGCCAAACCGGCCTCAAGCGTATCCTCAATGCCTCCGGTTATTCGCTGGATGGCCTGCGCGCAGCCTTCACCGGTGAAGCGGCTTTTCGCCAACTGGTGTTGCTCAACGTCATCCTGATCCCGCTGTCGTTCTTCTTGAACGTCAGCCGTGTCGAGCAGGCGCTGCTGATCGCCGTCTGCCTGTTGGCGCTGATCGTCGAGTTGCTGAATTCGGCGGTAGAAGCGGCCATCGACCGCATTTCCCTGGAATTGCACCCGCTGTCCAAGAACGCCAAGGACATGGGCAGCGCGGCTCAATTCGTGGCGCTGAGCATGATCGCGCTGGTCTGGGCAGTGATTCTGCTTTAAGCGATATTCGGCAGAACGATCTCGTCGCTGCGCTGAACCCCTGCGGTGAAAGCGCGGCACAGATCGAGGAACTCGCGCATCGCCGACGTCTGATATTTCTGTTTGTGCCAGATGAAGTAGAACTGCCGCGCCAGGTCCAGGTCCGGTGTCTCCACCGGCACCAGGCTGCCGCGGCGGAACGCATCGCGCAGTGCCAGCCGTGAAATGCACCCAATCCCCAATCCCGATTCCACCGCGCGCTTGATCGCTTCGGTGTGTTCCAGTTCGAGCCGGATATTCAGCGAGCTGCGATGGTGACGCATGGCTTGGTCGAAGGTCAGCCGCGTGCCAGAGCCTTGCTCGCGCAAAATCCACGCCTCGTGACTAAGCTCCTCCATGGTCGCGGTGCCGCGTTTGGCCAATGGATGCTGCGGTGCGCAGAACACCACCAGCTCATCCTCGACCCAACTCTGCACTTCGATGTCCGGATGACTGCAGTCGCCTTCGATTAGACCCAGATCAATTTCGTAGTGGGCGACTTGTTGCACGATATTGGCAGTGTTCTGCACGTGCAGCTTCACCTGGCTTTCCGGGTGGCGCTGCATGAAGCTGCCGATCAGCAGGGTGGCCAGGTAATTGCCGATGGTCAGGGTCGCGCCGACCGCCAATGAGCCGAAACCGGACTTGCCGTTGAGCAGGTCTTCGATTTCCTTGGACTGATCGAGCAGGGCCACGGCTTGGGGCAGCAGCTGTTTACCGAGAGCGTTAAGGCTCAGCCGTTTGCCGGCGCGGTCGAACAGCTGGCAGCTGGACTGGCGCTCCAGTTCGGTGATCGAGGTGCTCGCCGCCGATTGCGAAAGGTTGAGCAGGCCCGCAGCACGGGATACGCTTTCCTGCTGGGCGACGGCGACGAATACTTGAAGTTGACGGAGAGTAAATCGCATATCGATATAACCGATAACCCTTATCTTAATAATCCATTTAACAGATATTGTCTCTGCCTTTAGAATGCGATGCAATTGCGCACATCATCGGCGTAGGCAAAATCTCCAGGAGTCCCACGTACATGAGCAACATGAACCACGAGCGTGTCCTCAGTGTTCATCACTGGAACGACACTCTGTTCAGCTTCAAGTGCACCCGCGATCCGGGCCTGCGCTTCGAGAACGGTCAGTTCGTGATGATCGGCCTGCAACAGCCCAACGGCCGCCCGCTTATGCGCGCTTACTCTATTGCCAGCCCGAACTGGGAAGAGCATCTCGAGTTCTTCAGCATCAAGGTGCCTGATGGCCCGCTGACTTCCCAGTTGCAGCATCTGAAGGAAGGCGACGAGATCATCATCAGCAAAAAGCCTACCGGCACCCTGGTGCTGGATGACTTGAAGCCTGGCAAACACTTGTACCTGCTCAGCACCGGTACCGGTCTGGCGCCGTTCATGAGCGTCATCCAGGACCCGGAAACCTACGAGCGTTTCGAAAAAGTGATCCTGTGCCACGGCGTACGTTACGTCAACGAAGTCGCTTACCGCGAGTTCATCACCGAACACCTGCCGCAGAACGAGTTCTTCGGTGAGTCCCTGCGTGACAAGTTGATCTACTACCCGACCGTGACCCGCGAGCCGTTCGAGAACGAAGGTCGCCTGACCGACCTGATGCGCAGTGGCAAGCTGTTCAGCGACATCGGTCTGCCACCGATCAACCCGCAGGACGACCGCGCCATGCTGTGCGGCAGCCCGAGCATGCTCGACGAGACCAGCGAAGTGCTGAACAGCTTCGGCCTGAAAGTGTCGCCGCGGATGCGCGAGCCGGGTGATTACCTGATCGAACGAGCGTTCGTCGAGAAGTAAGCAAACGCTCTGCTTCCCTGTGGGAGCGAGCCTGCTCGCGAAGGCCGTGTGACAGTCAACTTATATGTCGACTGACACGCCGCCTTCGCGATCAGGCTCGCTCCCACAGTTGTTTCTGGTGTTCAGGCCTTTGCGGGGATGACTTCGAGAACGCGGATAACCCCTGCCTCGGGATAATGCCAGCGTACGTCCAGGTCCCAGAACTGCGCGCCATATTCCCGCTCGGGTGTAGGAATCTGGTACGCCGGGCGTGGGTCTTGTGCCAGACATTGCTCGATCAACGCCACTAATGGCTCTTCAAGGCGCTGAGCATGGCCATGAGCCTGTTGCAGCGCGGCATCCGTCCACTGCACGGGAATCAGCTGCGGCGCGGCGCTGGCGATGCTGTTGGAGGCGCTGTCGATGATGTCGGCGTAAGGCACGTAGGGTTTGATGTCGAGAATCGGCGTGCCGTCCAGCAAGTCGATCCCGGATATCCACAGGCGATTGGCTTCGACCTTGTCCAGTTTGACCACCGACTGACCAATGCCATTGGGCCGATGCGTGGCGCGGGTGGCGAATACGCCCATGGATTTGTTGCCGCCCAGACGAGGCGGGCGGACTTTCAAACGCGGTTTTTCTTCCAGGGCCTGATGGAACAGGAACAGCAGCCAGACGTGACTGACCTGTTCCAGGCCCTGCACCGCATCGCCCTGATCGAACGGCGCAACCAATTCCAGAACTCCGCGAGCGGCCGGGGCCAGTTGCGGTTGGCGCGGGATGGCGAACTTCTCCTTGAAGCAGGAGCGCACGAAGCCGATGGGGGAAACGCTGTAGGTCATGGTCAGGGTCGGAGCGGGAGAGGGTGGGCATGATAACCCGATCGTCCCTGGATCTGTGGCGGCTATAAGGGCCTCTTCGCGAGCAGGCTCGCTCCCACAGTTGGAAGTGCATTCCCCTGTGGGAGCGAGCCTGCTCGCGAAGGCCGCACCGCCGATCTAAAGACTAAACCCACCATCCAAAGGAATAATATTCCCGGTCATATACGCCCCCGCCGTACTCGCCAGGCTGATCGCCAGCGCCGCCATCTCTTCCTCCCGGCCCCAACGCTTCATCGGAATCAGCGCCGTATCCTCCGCCAGCGCCTGTTCATCATTGCCAATGTGCTGGGTCATCTTGCTCGGGAAACGCCCCGGCGCAATCACGTTGACGTTGATGTGCTGGCTCACCAGCTCCCGCGCCAGAATCCGCGACAATTGGTGCAGGGCCGCTTTACTCGGCCCGTAGGCATACGCCTGCTCACCAAAGGACGAAATCCCGGCCACCGAGCCAATGTTGATGATCCGCGCCGGATTGGCTTCGGAGCCGGCTTTGCGCAGCAACGGCAAAAACTGCTGAATGCAGTTGAACACCGACGTCACGTTGAGCTGCATGACCTTTTCCCAGCCTTTGACCGGGTAGCTTTCCAGCGGTGCGCCCCAGGTGGTGCCGGCGTTGTTCACCAGAATATCCAGATGAGTGATCTGCTCGCCCAGACGCGTCGCCAGTTGAAGCACGCCTTCTTCGGTGGCCAGGTTGGCCGCCACACCATGGCAGCGCCCGAATGCACTCAACTCGTCAGCCGTTTGCTGGCAGGCTTCAGCATCCCGGGCACAGACGTACACAGTGGCGCCGGCTTCGACATAAGCCTTGGCGATCATTTTGCCGATACCACGGGTGCCGCCGGTCACCAGTGCGGTGCGGCCTTGCAGGGAAAAGTACGGGTGCATGGCGAATCCTGAGAGCTAAGGGTCAATACACCCTAGTCGTCAGCCGCCGTCAGCGGAGCCACTATTTTTGCGAGGAATGAGGGGCCATACAGCCTGGCCTTGAGCCGCAGAGTGCGACTCAAGGCTGGCAGGCGCTTACTGCGGGCGAACGCGCAGGGTCAGGCCTTTGAGAAAGTTGCGCAGCAACTGGTCGCCGCAGGTGCGGTAGTTGGTGTGGCCGAACTTGCGGAACAGTGCGCTCAGCTCAGGCTTGGATACCGGGAACTCGGCAGCCTTGAGGATTGCGTGCATGTCGTCTTCTTTCAGTTCGAAGGCCACGCGCAGCTTCTTCAGGATGATGTTGTTGGTCACCGGGATCTCGATCGGCTGCGGAGGACGGCTTTCGTCCTTGCCGCGCTTGAAGATCACCAGGCCATCAAGGAAGTGCGCCATGACTTCATCCGGGCAGCGGACGAAACCTTCTTCGTCTTCTTCTTTCTTGTCGAGGTACGTCAGCAGGTCTTCCATGGACACGTCCATGCCGCCGAGCTTGATGATCTCGATGACTTTCTTGTCGCTGATGTCCAGCATGTAGCGAACGCTGCGCAATACGTCGTTATGAATCATGGTGTGCAATCCTGATATTCAGCAGTGGGCGCCGCAGCAAACAGCGGCGCCGGAATGTGTGGCGGCGGGAGAAGCCTTAAAACTTCTCTTTGCCGGACAGGTAGCGCCATTGTCCCAGCGGCACTTTGCCGATGGACACGCCGCCGATGCGGATACGGCGGATGGCGACGACCTTCAGGCCGACGGCCTGGCAAAACAGGGCGATCACGCCCGGTTGCGGGTTCTTCATCGCAAAGCGCAGGCGGTTTTCGTTCTGCCAGCTGGCCTTGACCGCCGGCAGTTCCTTGCCCTTGTACGTCAGTCCGTGGTTCAGGCGGTTGAGGCCGTGAGCCACCATGTCGCCTTCAACCTCGACCACATACTCCTGCTCGATCTTGCTGGCATCGGCAGTGAGTTTGCGCAGGATCTTCCAGTCCTGGGTGAACACCAGCAAACCGCTGGCGTTGGCCTGCAGGTCGGTGCTGGCGGTCAGGCGCAGGAAATGGCCCTTGAGCGCACGTTTGCTGAAGCGGTGTTCTTCGCTCAGGGTCTCGGCGCTCAGGGTGGCCATGGCGGTGTCCGCGTCCATGCCCACGGGCACGTTCAACAGGATAGTCACCGGCTCTGGCGCAGTGGCTTTGGCCTCGGGGTCGAGTTCGACTTTTTGCGTGCCGACCTTGAATTGCGGCTCGTCGATGACTTCACCGTCCACGGTCACCCAGCCGCCCTCGATGAACAGCTCAGCCTCCCGACGGGAACAGCCGACGAGTTCGATGAGGCGTTTGGAGAGACGAATCGGGTCAGTCATGACAGGGCCGTAACAAAAAAGGGGTGGGCATTGTACCTGCGTGGCGCCGGTTAATCGCGGGTCCATTTGCAAGGTATGTCTTTTTGTGGGAACGAGCCTGCTCGCGAAAGCGGTAGATCAGTCAATTTATCTGTTGATCGACAGCCCGCATTCGCGAGCAGGCTCGCTCCCACACGTGTTCCGCGTTGTGTCAGGCATGCCGCGAATGCTGCTGACTTTGGCGCAAACGCATGTGCAACAGCGGATAAGGCTGGCCCATGCCGTCAAACTCGGAGCGGCCAATCACTTCGAAGCCTTGTTTGAAGTAGAAACCCAGCGCTTGCGGGTTCTGTTCGTTGACGTCCAGTTCGTCGGCATTCATGTGCTCCATGGCATAGCGTAGCAACTGTTTGCCCAGGCCCTGGCCGCGGTGGGCTGGATCGATGAAGAGCATTTCGATCTTGCCGGCGGCGACCCCGGCGAATCCGGTGATGCGCTGGCGTGGGTCTTTGGTGCAGATCAGCATCACGGCATCCAGGTAGCGCGTCAGCACCAGGTCCTTGAGCAGCAGGATGTAACTGTTCGGCAGAAAATCGTGGGTGGCGCGCACCGAGTCTTCCCAGACTCGGGTGAGTTCTTCGTAGTCACTGTGTTTCGGGGTGTGGATGACCGAATGATGGCGCATGGCCGGATGCCCTATGTGCAGTGGAATTTGCGAGTCCTTTCTCCCACAAAACGATAGACGTAAAAAAGCCCCGCATCTCGTCAAGAGAGCAGGGCTTTTCGTATTTTTTGCGTTTAGATCTGTTCAGCCCACAGGTCGTATTCGTCGGCGTCGGTCACTTTGCACCAGACTTTGTCGCCTGGCTTCAAGTTGCTGCCGTTGTCGATGAACACGTTACCGTCGATTTCCGGGGCATCGAAGAAGCAACGGCCAACCGCGCCTTGCTCGTCGACTTCGTCCACCAGCACTTCGATTTCACGGCCGATGCGCAGTTGCAGGCGCGCCGAGCTGATCGCTTGCTGGTGCGCCATGAAGCGGTCCCAACGGTCTTGCTTGACGTCGTCCGGCACGATGGCCGCGTCCAGCAGGTTGGCCGGTGCGCCTTCGACAGGCGAGTACTGGAAGCAGCCGACGCGGTCGAGTTGGGCTTCGGTCAGCCAGTCCAGCAGGTACTGGAAGTCTTCTTCGGTTTCGCCGGGGAAGCCGACGATGAAGGTCGAACGGATGATCAGGTCCGGGCAGATCTCGCGCCAGTTCTTGATGCGCGCCAGGGTCTTGTCTTCGAAGGCCGGGCGTTTCATGGCTTTCAGGACTTTCGGGCTGGCGTGCTGGAACGGGATGTCCAGGTACGGCAGGATCTTGCCAGCGGCCATCAACGGGATCAGCTCGTCGACGTGCGGGTACGGGTAAACGTAGTGCAGGCGAACCCAGACGCCGAGGGTGCTGAGGGCTTCGCAGAGTTCGGTCATGCGGGTTTTCACCGGCGCGCCGTTCCAGAAACCGGTGCGGTATTTCACATCAACGCCGTAAGCGCTGGTGTCTTGGGAAATTACCAGCAGCTCTTTGACGCCGGCCTTGACCAGGCGCTGGGCCTCGTCGAGCACGTCACCAACCGGACGGCTGACCAGTTTGCCGCGCATCGACGGGATGATGCAGAAGCTGCAGCTGTGGTTGCAGCCTTCGGAAATCTTCAGGTAGGCGTAGTGACGCGGGGTCAGCTTGATGCCTTGTGGCGGCACCAGGTCGATCAGCGGGTTGTGATCCTGACGCGGCGGCACGGCGTCGTGCACGGCGTTGACCACTTGCTCGTACTGCTGCGGACCGGTCACGGCCAGCACGCTTGGGTGCACCTTGCGAATGTTGCCTTCTTCGACGCCCATGCAGCCGGTCACGATGACCTTGCCGTTTTCCTTGATGGCTTCGCCGATCACTTCCAGCGATTCAGCCTTGGCCGAATCGATGAAACCGCAGGTGTTGACCACCACGACATCGGCGTCCTCGTAAGTGGACACGACGTCATAGCCTTCCATACGCAGCTGGGTAAGGATGCGCTCGGAGTCGACCAGTGCTTTGGGGCAACCCAGGGATACGAAGCCAACTTTTGGATTGGCCGGCGCAGGAGTGGTGGACATGTCTAACCTCGGTATTTGTGACGCCTCCAGCCGAGTCGGCAAGGCGACAAACGGGCGCTTTGCTGCGCCTCTGATCAAAAAGTGCGCAATTCTAGCGATGAGTCGTTCACTTGACCAGCTTTATGCAGGGAAATACGACGAGTGCTGCGCTATGCTTCGCGCCGTTAGGCTTTACCGAATTTTTACAGTCAACAAATCGTCTGTAACCTGAAGTAAAACAGCGCATGCTGCGTGGCAAAGCATAGTGCTTCTTCCAAAGAAGTCCGTTCTGGGTAGTAGGAGTGGTGGATGGGTCAGGCAAGTAGTCAGGCAGCGGGCGCCGAGCATTCGGCGGCGAAGCCGATCGGCATGCTGGTCGCGGCGGTCGGGGTGGTTTACGGCGATATCGGCACAAGCCCGCTGTACACCCTCAAAGAAGTGTTTTCCGGTGGCTACGGCGTGCCGGTCAACCATGACGGCGTGTTGGGGATTCTGGCGCTGATCTTCTGGTCGCTGATCTGGGTCGTCTCGATCAAGTACATGATGTTTGTGCTGCGCGCCGACAACCAGGGCGAAGGCGGGATCATGGCCCTGACGGCGCTGGCCAGACGGGCGGCGTCGGGGTATCCAAAATTGCGGGGGTTGCTGGTGGTCTGCGGACTGATCGGTGCGGCGCTGTTCTACGGCGACAGCATGATCACCCCGGCGATTTCCGTCCTCTCGGCCATTGAAGGTCTCGGTTTGGCGTTCGATGGCATCGACCATTGGGTCGTCCCGCTGTCGTTGGTCGTGCTGGTGGCGCTGTTCCTGATCCAGAGCCACGGTACGGCGCGAATCGGCATTCTGTTCGGGCCGATCATGGTCACCTGGTTTGTGGTGCTGGGGGCGCTGGGCGTCTACGGCATCCTGCAGCACCCGGAAGTGTTGCAAGCGATGAACCCGATCTGGGGTGTGCGCTTCTTCATCGTGCATCCGGGCATGGGCGTGGCAATCCTCGGCGCGGTCGTGCTGGCGCTGACTGGCGCCGAAGCGCTGTACGCCGACATGGGCCACTTCGGTCGCAAGCCGATTGCCCGCGCCTGGTTCATCCTCGTGCTGCCGGCGCTGGTGCTGAACTACTTTGGCCAAGGCGCGCTGCTGCTGGGTGATCCGGAAGCCGCTCGTAACCCGTTCTACCTGTTGGCACCGAGCTGGGCGTTGATTCCGTTGGTGGGCTTGTCGACCCTGGCCACGGTGATTGCCTCGCAAGCGGTGATTTCCGGTGCGTTCTCCCTGACCCGTCAGGCGATCCAGCTCGGCTACATTCCACGCATGCACATCCGCCACACCTCCAGCGCTGAACAAGGCCAGATCTACATCGGGGCGGTGAACTGGGCGCTGATGGTCGGCGTGATCCTGTTGGTGCTGGGCTTCGAGTCCTCCGGCGCCCTGGCCTCGGCTTACGGCGTGGCGGTGACCGGCACGATGCTGATGACCACCATCCTGGTGTCGGCGGTGATGTTGCTGCTGTGGAAATGGCCACCGCTTCTCGCGGTGCCGGTGTTGATCGGCTTCCTGCTGGTGGACGGCCTGTACTTCGCCGCCAACGTGCCGAAAATCGTCCAGGGCGGGGCCTTCCCGGTGATCGCCGGTATCGCGCTGTTCGTGCTGATGACCACCTGGAAACGCGGCAAGCAATTGCTTGTCGAGCGTATGGACGAAGGTGGCTTGCCCCTGCCGATTTTCATCAGCAGTATTGCCGTGCAACCACCGCATCGCGTGCAAGGCACCGCCGTGTTCCTGACCGCACGCCCGGACGCCGTACCGCACGCGCTGTTGCACAACCTGCTGCATAACCAGGTGCTGCACGAGCAAGTGGTGCTGCTGACCGTGGTGTACGAAGACATCCCGCGCGTACCGCCGACCCGGCGCTTCGAAGTCGATTCCTACGGCGAAGGGTTCTTCCGGGTGATCCTGCATTTTGGCTTCGTCGACGAACCGGACGTGCCGCAAGCGCTGAAACTGTGTCACCTCGATGACCTGGACTTCAGCCCGATGCGCACCACCTACTTCCTCAGCCGCGAGACGGTGATTGCCTCCAAGCTGGAAGGCATGGCGCGCTGGCGCGAGGGGTTGTTTGCTTTCATGTTGAAGAACGCGAATGGCAATTTGCGCTTCTTCAATCTGCCGTTGAACCGGGTGATTGAACTGGGTACTCAGGTCGAGATGTAAGCCCCATCAAAAAGCCCCCGTTGCCGTGAAGGTAGCGGGGGCTTTTTTGTGTCTGGGTTTTTCTTATGTTTCTCGTCTGCTGGCTTTGATCTATGTTCCGTCGACGCAATATTTTGCGATCACATAGGCGTGCATGCGCACGATAGTGAGGGAGAGGTGAGTATGGAGGCAGAGATAAAGCAGAAAGTGCTCGATGAGCTTGAGGAGCTTCGGATTGAAGCTGCTGCCCGGGAGCGACTGACTGGGTTTGATCAAGCCGAGGCGGTTAGTCACGATGAAATGCGGGCTCGGTACACGCAAAAAGACTGACGGCCATATTTTTTTTGCACCTCAGCAAATTCCGTTGATGCAATGAAGATCCCTGTGGGAGCGAGCCTGCTCGCGAAAGCGGTCTGTCAGATACATCAATGGTAAATGTCAGTCTGCATTCGCGAGCAGGCTCGCTCCCACAGGGGAATTGCGGTGTCTGCTGGAATGAAAAAGCCGCGTGGTTACGCGGCTTTTTCGTTTCTGTGGATTTACTAGCTTTCAGGCAGCTCTTCTTCGGATTCGGTCTTTGTCCGGGCCGGCCTTGGGGTTAGCACCTTCAACACATCATCAATCACAGCCTTACCCATTGCCGTCAGGTAATGCGCGGCCCAGGCATGGCGGTCGGTGTCTTTAGCGTACGCGGCATCCTCGGCGAATGCTTTGCCGAGGAATAGAAGGTCGGAGGCTTGGGACAATGCTTCGACGATGGGGACGCCGGCGCGGACGTTGAATAGCGCCTGATCGGAGCAGTAGATGAGGGGGGTGAAGCCGATGGTTTTTAAATCTGAAATCGCGGACGGATCAATTTTAGTCATGTCTATTCCCTAAGCTTGAGGAGCTGCCACGTTCGTTTCCAAGCGAATGGGTGGCAGCTGTGCGCAGGTTGGAAAACCGGGAGCCTAGGAAACCGGCACGTCCGAAGACGTCCCACGCACAGCCACCATGACACAAGATTGCAGCCGTGAAGGTCTGCGGTCATGTTGGGCACGTTGTTGCTATTCGCTCGTCGGGTTTCCAATCCCGATCGCTGAATGGTCAGCGACGTCCGGAGACTACCCCGTCGAAGAAAAGCGCAACAACGCATCAAAGTGCCCAAACGTACGATTCGGAGTTTGCCTACAAGGTCTGCGGGCGTCATCCGATATTGCGACCCCTCAAAGTAAACGAAACTAAACGCGGTGAGGAATTTGACAAGTCGCGGGAGATTTCGCGTTGTTGCAAATATCGAAAGGTCTTGACGGCTCAATATTTCCAATGCGACAAGTGTCCACGTTTTATGGAATGTGGACACGTGGAGTTCCTGTCTTCATGAAGAGTCAAGACATTTTGCTTTTGTTCAAGATGGCCAGCCTGCACGCCCAGGAGGAAAACCTCATTGGGAAGATGGAGTCAGAGTCGAATTCGAACACGGTTGAGGAGTTGTTGAAGTCCCAGCAGATAAATCGAATGACGGCAGGGGCGCGCGCGGGGCAGCCGCTAGTCACCTATCCCGCTGACGGTGAAGAAACTTTATTCCACCGCCAAACGTTCGACTCATCCTTGGGTGATGAGGATGGCTGGGAAGGGTGGTCGGAGCCTGTGCCTTCTGCATCGCTGGCGAGTTGGAGTGAAGGCTACTCGTTGCGTGCGTTGTCTGCGTCTCTTGGGCTAAGCAAAAGCGAGGTTTCAAACGCTATAGCCAGGTGCCGTGAGTCCGGATTGCTCTCCAATGACTACGACACCGGGCTCCCGAAAGTTAATCGGCGAGAGCTGCTGAAAATTACCGAGCACGCTCTGAAATACTTTTTCCCCGTGAAGCCGGGCGCGATGGTTCGCGGGATTCCAACAGGCTTCGCTGCCCCCGCGCTATCCAAAAGCATCAAGAGCGCTGGCGGGTTGATTCCGGTTTGGCCTGATGCTCTCGGAACTGAGCGTGGCCAGGCGATAGAACCGCTCTACAAGACAGTTCCGGAAGCGGTGAAGCGGGACAGGATCCTTTATCACTATCTTGCGCTGGCTGATGCGATCCGTCTTGGTGGTCCGCGAGAGTGCGGTGTCGCGGTTAACATTTTAAAAGCAGGGATGGGCCTGAAATAACATGTCTTCAAACGCTGATCACAACTACGAGCTCATAGAATTTGTTGCAGACGGCTTGGGAGCGGCGTTTCTCACTGAGATTGCTTTTGTCGGCGGTTGCACCACTGCCATGCTGGTCACTGATACTGCCGTGCTCGACGACATTCGTTTCACCGATGATGTTGACTTGGTGATCGAGCTGGCAGGCATTAGCGCCTGGCAACACCTCATAGAGCGGTTGGCGGCGAAGGACTTCAAAATCACCGGTGAAGATGAAGTCAACTGTCGTTTCCGCTTCAACGACGTCGTCGTGGATGTGATGCCTTCTGACTCTGCTGTTCTCGGGTATGCCAACCGTTGGTTCGTAGAGGGGCTGGCGAGGGCCGATAAGTTTGCGTTACCCAGCGGTACCGTCATCCAGATATTTAAACCGACTTACTTTCTAGCGACGAAACTAGAGGCATTTAGCGGTCGGGGTGGGGGTGACCCTTACCACAAAGATGTCGAAGACATCCTCATCTTGATTGATGGTCGTACAGAGCTTTTGGAAGAGGTTCGCCAGGCTGAACCTGAGCTCAAGGAGTTCATCACGTCTGGAATTCGAGAACTCATGGGGCTCAGTGGTATCGACTACGTGATTGAAAGTTCGGGCTCAGTGCAGGCCAATCCGGATAGAGGTCGAATCATTTACATGCGCATGAAAAACCTGAGCAACGCATGAGATACATCACCAGATCGGTGACAGGACGGACCAGGCAAGCCAATCATGACGCCGCTGGCGCACTCTGCGACGGTGGCAGAGGGCTGTTCGTCATTACGGACGGTACGTCGAAGCCCGGGAGTGGCCAACTGGCTGAATGCTTCGTAAAAGGTGTTTTAGCGGCCTACCCGAAACACATGGATCAGAGGGGCGAAATCACCGAGCACGGAGCAGTTGGGCAGTTACTTGGTTCAGTGCTGGCGGAGCTTCACCCCATTTTGTTTGCGGATCAGACAGGGACCACGTGTTACCTGATCGGTTTCGCTGCTCATGGGAAGCTCACGCTTGCGTATGAAGGTGACTGTTCGTGCGGAGTGGTGACATCGGCAGGCACAATCGAGTGGATTACGCCGCCTCACTGCAAGGCCAATTGGAGGCGCGACCGTTCGCACCTTGAGTTGGCGCAAGACCCTGCTCGAAACCGGGTAACCCGATGCCTGAAGGTTAGTCGTGCTCCGGACCCTGAGTTTGTTTTTCACCCATTGGCTGTGGGTGAGCGACTGGTGTTCGTAACCGATGGCTTCTGGGCAGAGTTAACGGAGTCGCAGCAAAGCAGCTTGTTGGCAGCACCGGATAGCGACTTTATCGCTGTTGAAGATGACGTAACGTGGATAGATGTCCAGCTTTAACCTGGAAGCGCTTCATGTCCGCACATGTAAAAAAGCCCCCGCAACCAAACAGCTGCGGGGGCTTTTTCGTGGCGACGCTCAGATCACTCCTGCGTCGTCGCCTCTTCCTTGGCCTGTCGCTTGACGATGATGTCCACCAGGCGCTGGGCCAGTGCCGGGTAGTTCTCGTCGAAGTGGTGGCCGCCAGGCAGTTTCATCGTTTCGCCCACGGCGGTCTTGTCGGTGCAGCCGCTTTCGTCGACTTCTTCTTCGCCGTAGATGCACACCACTTTTTCCGGTGGCAGCTTGGCCATTTCCGGGCCGGTGGCGGCTTCTTTGCCGGCGTTGCCGAGCCAGCCTTCGACTTCGATTTCGAAGCTGCCGGTGCGGGCGAAGGCCAACAGGATGATAGCGTCGACGCGTTGTTGTTCCGATTCGGCCAGGCGGTTGTAGATCGCCGGCAGTACGTCAGCGCCGAACGAGTAACCGGTGAGGATGAAGCGCTTGGTGCCCCATTTCTGCCGGTAGTGCTGCATCAGTTCGGCGAGGTCCAGGGCGCTTTGCTCCGGGCTCTTGTGCTGCCAGTAGTAGCGCAGGGTGTCGATGCCGACTACTGGATAGCCGATCTTGGCCATCTCGCCCGCTACGTCACGATCGAGGTCACGCCAGCCGCCGTCGCCGGACAGGAACAGGGTGACGGTGTCCTTGGCCTGGCCGGCCGGTACTTCAACAACAGGGATCTGCAGGCCACCGGCGGCTTTGTCGCCACCGACGAGGATCTTGCGCAGTTCGTTGTTCAGTACTTGCGGCAGGTTGATGTCGTAGTCGCTGATGCTGGTTTCGGCGTTGGGTTGGTCGCGCACGAACCCTGCGCTGGCGTCGTCCGGGTTGTCGTTCCACGCCACTAGCCAGTGGCCGTGAGCGGCGCTTTTCGGCAGCAGGTGTGTGCAGCCGCCTTTTTCCAGGGCCAGGTCGACCGAGATGGCCTGGGCCTTGTCGCTCTTCTGTTCGGATAACCAGCGCCACGCCAGCACGGCGCCAGGGCCGATACCGCTGACCAGGGTCGCCGGGCCTTTGAGTTCTCTCAGGCCCGATTGCAATGCGCGGCTCTGTAGCAGGCAGTCTTTAGGCAGGATCACCTGAACAATCTGCGCCGAGGCGGAGCGGCTCAGGGTCATAAGTTGCTGGTCGCTGAGCTTCTGCTCTTCATTGACCGCTACCAGTACCTGGGCTTTCGGCGTTGTGCCGGGAATCACACGGGTCATCGCGGCGCCATCGGCGGGCGTCAACAGTTCGAGCGTCGGAGCCGGTGCCGGGCGTTTCAGGTACCAGTAACCGCCACCGAGAATCAGGGCCAGCACTACCAGTGTGGCCAGTACGTACCGCAAGGAGCGTTGAATCATCAGCGTTTCACCAATCCAGTCAAGCCGCCCGCAATCAGGGCAGCAGTATCGGCCAGGGCTACCAGCGGATCGAGTCCGGCGGGCACGGCCATATAACGGGGTTCCCAGTCAGGCTGGAACTTGTCTTTGAAGCGGCGCAAGCCTTGGAAGTTGTAGAGCTGCTCACCACGGCGGAAAACCATCGAGCCCAGGCGCTGGGTCAGCGGTGCGCCACGACGGGGTTGCAACCCCGACAACGGCACCATGCCCAGGCTGAAACGCGCGTATCCATGATTTTTATAATGTTGAATCAGGCCGACCATCATGAACTCCATGGTCAGTTTTGGCGCGTCCGGGTGCGCACGCATCAGGTCGAGGCTGGCCAGGTCATGGCCATAAGTCTCGAGCAAGTTGGCGAACGCGACCGGGCGACCTTCGAAGCGGATCACGGCAATGCGGAAGTGCTTGAGGTAATCATCGCTGAAACGCCCCAGCGAGAAGCCTTTCTCGCGCACGTTCTTGCCGGTCAGCCAGGCATCGGAAATCACCTTGAGCTCATCCATCGGCGCATGACCCGGCTCGAAGATTTCCAGCGACAGCCCATCGCGGGTGCCGCGGTTCCAGGTGTAGCGCAGGTCTTTCATCTCTTTGCCCTTGGCTTCGAGATCAAAGCGATGCAGATCGACCCGGGCTTCTTCGCCGAGCTTGATCGCGGTCAGGCCGATGTCCATGTAGTACGGCAGGTTCTCGGCGCGCACCTGATAGAACACAGGGCGGGCGTGGTGGACGTCGCAGAGGTCGCGGAACTGCCAGATCATTTCCGCCCGTTGCTGGGTCGGGCCGATCGGATCGTACAACGCCACCAGGCTGCGCCCACGGCGGGCGTACATCAGAAACGCCTCGTCGTTCGGGTGGAACAGCAGCGCCTTGTCACCGGTCAGGGCGAGGCCGCCATCCGGTTGGGCGGAACTCATGAGGATCTTTACCGCGCGGTCCAGTTCATCCGGGGTCGGCAAGTGAATGACCGGGCGGGCGGTGCGCAGCAGCCACGTCAGGGACACCACGACCAGCAGCACGGCGGCGCCCAGCAGCGAGCGCAAGCCACGCGGCGCATCGGCATCGAGCGTGAACTGCCACCAGAGTTGATGGCTGTACGGAACGTCCTGATACGCAAACAGCAGCAACCAGATCGAGGCACCCAGCACGCACAGGCTCGACACCAGATACAGCGGCGAGAAAGGCAGTTCGGTGAGGCGGCTCGGGCGATAGAACGAGCGACGGAAAACCCCCAGCAAGCTGGCGATGAGGGTCATCAGGCAGGCTTCTTCCCAGTCAAAACCCTTGAGCAGGGAGAGCAGGGCGCCGACCAGCAGCAAAATGGTGGTCAGCATCCAGGCGGCAGACAGGCGCCGACGCAAGCCTTGCGCGAGCAACAGGCAGAGGACGCCCACCAGGCTGGCGCCGAAGTGCGAGGCGTCGACCAGACGATGCGGGATCAGGAAGCCGATGTGTTCCAGACGGGTATCGATTTCCGGGGTCACGCCGGAAAACAACAGCACTACGCCGGACAGGAACACCAGCACCGCGAGAATCGGTGCGGCAAGACCGGACGCTGCGCGCAGGGACTGGCGCGACTGAAACAGACGCTGGCCTTCGTTGATCAGCAGGAAGATGCAGGCCACCAGCAAAGGCAGCACCACATAAATCAGTCGATACAGCAGCAGGGCGGCGGCCAGTGGCGCGGCGCCGAGTGAATCGGCAAAGGCAGCCAGCAGGATCGCTTCGAATACGCCGACCCCGCCCGGTACGTGGCTGAGCACGCCTGCGGCCAATGCCAGCAAGTACACCAGCAGGAAGGCGCCGAAGGGCGGAGCTTCTGGTAGCAACAGATAGAGCACGGTCGCGGCGGCAGCCACGTCCAGGGCGGTGATGATCAGTTGCAGGAAGGTCAGGCGGCGACCGGGCAGGCGCAGGGTGCGGCGCCCGACTTTGACCAGCAGGTTGTCCGGTGACGGCTGTTCCGGCAGACGACGGCGGTAGATGCCGATGGCCAGCACACTAAAGAGCAGCAGGACGGCTGCGGCAATCGCGCCGAGCAATGTCTCGGACAGACCCAGGGCGGTAGAGGCAGCCGGCAGGTCACTGAGGGTCGCCAGCGCCGCCAGCGGTGGCAAGGCGCAACCGAGCGAGAGGCTGGCAAACAGCGTCATGTGGGCAACTTCTGAAGCCCCCAGACCATGACGTGCATATAAACGGTAGCGAACCGAGCCGCCCGAGAGCATCGAAAGACCGATGGCGTTGCCGATGGCAAAGGCTGTGAAGCCGCCGAGTGCGAGGATTCGCGGCGCCAGCGTCACCCCCGCATAGCGGCTGGCCGACCATTCGTAGCCCAACAGAATGATGAAACCGACGATAGTCGCACCCAGCGCGCCCAGCAGTGCCGGTTTCGGGACTTCCAGAATCGAGTCATGCAAAGCGTACAGGTCGAGTTCGCTCAACAGATGACGACAGGCAATCAGCGCGATCGCGAACAACAGCAGCGTGACCGCCAGGCCAATGGGCTGACGGTATTTGCTGACCAGATCGAGCAGGTGCAAACGCCCGGCCTTGATCGGTTGTGTCGCTGTGACGGTGTCTTGTGGATCAGACGAGTTGGCGCGCATCAATCACCTCTTGGATTGTGCGCGACAGGATGGAGGTATCGAGCCAAGTTACCAATCCCTGTAGAAAAAAATAATCACGAATATTAACGCCTCTCACCGGTTTGCGGCGATGGCCTGTCATGAGTCGTAGAGGGGCTGCCCGAGTTGCAGCATAGTCTGAACTCAGCAGTTTGATGATCCCTGACGCTTCACGACACTGTGACAGATCATTGTTGCGAAAGGACTTTTTCTGCAGATACAAAAAAGGCCACTCTTTCGAGTAGCCTTTTTTGATGTTTGGTTGCGGGAGCCGGATTTGAACCGACGACCTTCGGGTTATGAGCCCGACGAGCTACCAGACTGCTCCATCCCGCGTCTGTGTGGCGGCATTCTACAGGCGAACGGCGGGGTGTCAACCGTTAATCCCGATATAGGTCAAATAAGCGTAAATGAGCGGCGAACGGTTGCAGGGGAGAGCTAAGTTTCGGAATCAGAACGATTTCTCATTTCGGACCGCGATCATCTGAAAGCCCCGTTTCTTCGAGCGCACCTACAAAACAGGCGCGCACAAAAAAGGCCACTCTTTCGAGTAGCCTTTTTTGATGTTTGGTTGCGGGAGCCGGATTTGAACCGACGACCTTCGGGTTATGAGCCCGACGAGCTACCAGACTGCTCCATCCCGCGTCTGTGTGTCGGCATTCTACAGAGGATCGCCGGGGTGTCAACCGTAAATTATGGAAAAACCTGTTCCTGTTCAACCGCTTAGCTTGAAAATTGGGTCTGGAGAACGGCTGGAAGGCACGCCCGGCAAGGCTTGCAGCTCTATTGGCGGCACCCGGTCGATTGATAAAATAAATGCACTGCGTCCTTTCCTACGTGTGAAAAAGAACATTCATACCACTGGTGCTATATACAGGTGTCAGTGAGATACTGCTTATCCGACACGCCAATACGCCCTTTCTTCGTCATGAACTGCGCCTTTATATGACTCAGCGAAAAATCATCCACGTCGATTGTGACTGCTTTTACGCCGCCATCGAGATGCGTGACGACCCGCGCCTGGCCGGTAAACCGTTGGCAGTGGGTGGTTCGGCGGATCGGCGGGGCGTGATTGCGACTTGTAACTATGAGGCGCGGGCCTATGGCGTGCGTTCAGCCATGTCTTCCGGGCATGCGTTGAAGCTGTGCCCGGACCTGACCATCGTCAAGCCGCGCATGGATGCCTATAGAGAAGCGTCGAAGGAAATTCACACGATCTTTCGCGATTACACCGACATGATCGAACCGCTGTCCCTCGATGAGGCCTACCTCGATGTGTCGGACAGCGCGCATTTCGGTGGCAGCGCGACGCGTATTGCCCAGGACATCCGTCGGCGGGTGTCCAATCAATTGCATATCACCGTGTCGGCCGGTGTGGCGCCGAACAAGTTTCTGGCCAAGATCGCCAGTGACTGGAAAAAACCCAACGGGTTGTTTGTCATCACGCCGGATCAAGTGGAAGGCTTTGTCAGCGGCTTGCCCGTCAGCAAGCTCCACGGCGTGGGTAAAGTCACGGCCGATAAGCTGGGCAGGCTTGGCATCGTCGATTGCTCGCATTTACGCGAATGGGACAAATTGGCGTTGGTCCGCGAATTCGGCAGTTTTGGCGAACGACTCTGGAGTCTGGCCCGTGGGATAGATGACCGTTTGGTCCACAACGACAGTCGGCGGCAGTCGATCAGTGTTGAAAACACCTACGACGTAGACTTGCCGGACCTCGTGAGCTGCCTGGATAAATTGCCCGAACTGCTGGAAACCCTGGCAGGTCGCATGGCACGAATCGATAGCAGCTATCGGCCGGGCAAGCCGTTCGTCAAAGTGAAGTTCCATGACTTTACCCAGACCACGCTGGAGCAGGCCGGGGCAGGGCGGGATTTGGGGAGTTATCAGCTGTTGCTGACCCAGGCGTTCAATCGCGGCGGGAAACCGGTGCGGTTGTTGGGGGTTGGGGTGCGGCTTGAGGATTTGCGGGGTGGGTTTGAGCAGATGGAGTTGTTTGAGCGGTAGTGGCAGGTTTTTGATGTCTTGGTGAATGTCAGGCCACCTTCGCGAGCAGGCTCGCTCCCACATTGGATTTGTGAGCGCCACAGGCCCCATGTGGGAGCGAGCCGGCTCCGGGCGGCGTTCCGACGAAGCTTTTGGCTTTAGTTCGGTCCCGGATCAGCTACCAAACGCCCGGCATCCTTGGTCAACGACTTGAGGAATTCAGTCTGCAACTCAGGATCATTGCGTGTCAGTTCGATCAGGCTTTGTTCCAGTTCGCTGGCTTCTTCTTCAAGACCCAGATCCGACAGACGCTTGACCCGGTGTACCCACTGGCTCACTTCGTCGTCTTCAAGGTCGTCATAAATCAGCCCGTGCGCTTCAAGCAACTTGCCACGCAACGAGCTGCTGACCGCCAGGGACGAGTCGGTATGCACATCGTCCTGGCCATCTTCGACGCTGATCAGCAGGCGACTCAGATGATTGATGTCATGTTCGGCGAACGGGCTGTCCAGCAGGTTGATACGCAATACACCGTTTTTGTCGGTGCTCAGCTCGAACGTTTCCTTGCCGGCCTTGACCACCACCGGACGCTCGCTCCAGGGCAGGCTCGAGTATTCGGTGCGTTTGTCTCGCTGAACTTCGTCGATGCCCGCCAGGTTTTGTTGCGCGCGACCGTGGGACTGCACGTTCATGAACGGGTTGAGCCCGGCGAAACCGTAGCTCAGCCAATCCTTGGTCACGCTGTCCGGCAGGTTGCCGAGGGCAAACACGTTGACCACGTTCGCGCCGACACCGGCCACGACGGCGACTGCGCCCAGCGGGACCTCATAGACCTCCCGCCAGGGTTGGTAAGGCGTGTAGCGATCGTAGTGGCGCGTGACTTCGAATTCGGTGACTTCGAAGGTCTTCTGCTCGTGGATTTTCACCCGACGTTGCGGCAGATCAAGCACCTTGGGCTCGCCGACATCAATCTGCAGGCTGTGATCGAGCAATTTGCGCTCGACACGTTCCTCGTGCTCGCTGCGTTGCGACATGTGATTGGCGCAGCCGCTGACCAACAGGGTGCCGCACAGGGCGGCACCACCGAGGCCTAAGGTGTTTCGCTTGAACATGACTTCTCTATCTGGTGTCAGCGGCGGATACGGGCCTGGAGGAAAGACAGCACGTCAGCGACCGGCAGCGCTTGCGCTTCAGGTTCGGTGCGGCTCTTGTATTCCAGATTGCCTTCGGCGAGGCCGCGGTCACTGACCACGATCCGGTGAGGAATGCCGATCAGCTCCATGTCCGCGAACTTGATGCCCGGGCTGGTTTTTTTGTCGCGGTCGTCCAGCAGGACTTCGAAGCCGGCAGCCGTCAGTTCTGCGTAGAGCTTGTCAGTGGCTTCGCGAACCTGTTCGGTTTCGTAGCGCAATGGCACCAGGGCAACCTGGAACGGCGCAAGCGTGTCGCTCCAGATGATGCCGTTGGCGTCGTTGTTCTGCTCGATGGCCGCTGCGACCACGCGGGAAACGCCGATGCCGTAGCAACCCATTTCCAGGGTAACCGGCTTGCCGTTCTCGCCCAGCACTTCGCACTTCATCGCTTTGCTGTACTTGTTGCCCAGCTGGAAGATGTGCCCGACTTCGATGCCGCGCTTGATTTCCAGGGTGCCCTTGCCATCCGGGCTTGGGTCGCCGGCAACCACGTTGCGCAGGTCGGCAACGGTCGGAACCGGCAGATCACGCTCCCAGTTCACGCCGAAGTAGTGTTTGTCGTCGATGTTGGCACCGATGCCGAAGTCGCTCATCAGCTCGACGGAACGGTCGATGATGATTGGCAGTGGCAGGTTCAGCGGGCCGAGCGAACCGGCGCCGGCGCCAATGGCGTCGCGTAGATCAGCGTCGGTCGCCATGACCAGCGGGCTGGCAACGCCTGGTTGCTGGGCAGCCTTGATCTCGTTGAGCTCGTGGTCGCCGCGGATAACCAGGGCGATCAGCTTGCCTTCTTCTTCGGCGCGCACAATCAGGGTCTTGATGGTTTTTTCAATCGGCAGATTGAATTTTTCCACCAGCGCGGCAATGGTCTTGGTGTCTGGCGTATCGACCAGACGCAGCTCTTCGGCTGGTGCTGGGCGCGACGTTTCGCGCGGCACGGCTTCGGCTTTCTCGATGTTCGCCGCGTAGTCGGAACCGTTGCTGAAGACGATGTCGTCTTCGCCGGATTCGGCCAGTACGTGGAACTCGTGGGAGCCGGCACCGCCGATGGAGCCGTTGTCGGCTTCTACAGGGCGGAATTTCAGGCCCAGACGGGTGAATACGTTGCAGTACGCCTGGTGCATGCGGTCGTAAGTGACTTGCAGCGAAGGCTGGTCCGCGTGGAACGAGTAGGCGTCCTTCATGATGAATTCACGGCCGCGCATCAAGCCGAAGCGTGGGCGGATTTCATCGCGGAATTTGGTCTGGATCTGGTACAGGTTGATGGGCAGCTGTTTGTAGCTGCTCAACTCGTTGCGCATCAGATCGGTGATGACTTCTTCGTGGGTCGGGCCGGCGCAGAAATCGCGACCGTGACGATCCTTGAAGCGCAGCAATTCAGGGCCGTATTCTTCCCAGCGACCGGATTCCTGCCACAGCTCAGCCGGTTGTGTGCTCGGCATCAACACTTCGAGAGAACCCGCGGCGTTCATTTCTTCACGAACGATGGCTTCGACCTTGCGCATGACTCGCAAGCCCATCGGCAGCCAGGTGTAGAGGCCCGAGGCGAGTTTGCGGATCATGCCGGCGCGCAGCATCAGCTGATGGCTGATCACGACCGCGTCGGAAGGCGTTTCTTTCTGTGTGGCGAGCAAAAATTGACTGGTGCGCATGGTTGGCCGTTGTCGGTTGCTGATGACGAGAAATGACGGAGCATTGTACGGGCGAGATCCGCTGGCGTACAGGCGTGCGGTCGGTGGTGTGGCACGAGGGCGGGATTCACACCGCCCTTTGCGATGCTTCCTACGATTCTTCCACGATCTGGGTCGGCACCGGTTCCGGCGTTGGCGTCGGACCCGCGCGACGGCTCTCCTGGAACCAGTGCAGGGCGATCAGCAGCAATGTCGGAACGCCGAGCAGGGCGGTGATCAGGAAGAAGTTGTGATAGCCGAACTTTTCGACCATGACCCCCGAATAGCCGCCAATCAGGCGTGGCAGCAGCAGCATGATCGAGCTGAGCAGGGCGTACTGGGTGGCGGAAAACTTGAGGTTGGTGAGGCTCGACAGGTACGCCACGAACGCCGAGGTCGCGAGGCCGGAACTGAAGTTGTCCAGGGAAATGGTGACGATCAGCATGTCCAGGTTGGCGCCCATGTCGGCGAGCATCAGGAACAGCAGGTTGGTGCCGGCCGACGCAATGCCGCCGATCAGCAGGATCGGCAGAATGCCGAAACGCACGATCAGCAGGCCGCCCATGCCGGCGCCGACCAGGGTCATGATCAAACCGAAGATCTTGCTGACGCCGGCAATCTGATCCTTGGTGAAGCCCTGGTCGATGTAGAACACGTTGGCCATGACGCCCATGACCGTATCGGACATCCGGTAGGTGGCGATCAAGCCCAGCAGCAGGAAAGCTTGCCAGCGGTAACGCGTAATGAAGTCGTTGACCGGTGTCAGCACTGGCGCGAGGCCGCGGCGGCCCATGGTCGACAGGCACAGGGCGGTCAGCGTGGTGTAGAGAATCGCCCGCAGCAGCGCCCGGTCTTCGAGGACCAGATCGAGCAGGCTTACGCCGCCGAACAGTACGCTGGCGAAGTCGGTGTTATAGAGCTGCGTGAACATGGCAGGCACGGACACCAGCAGTACGATCAGTACAAACACCGACGCCAGTTGATGCACAAAGCTGTAGCGGCCGGCCTGAAGCTGAGTGCGCAGTGGCACCGGCGGTTCGCGCATGAATATCGAGGTGAGTAACGCCGGGACCATCAGGGCGCCGAACAGCACGTAGGTGCCGGCCCAGGCCGAATGCTGGTAGTTGAAACCGGTAGAGCCGAAGCCCTCGGCGAAGAACAGTGCGCCGGCGGTCGCCAGCAGCGCGGCGATCCGATAACCGGACATATAGCTGGCGGCTAGCGCAGCCTGGCGACTGTCTTCGGCGATTTCCAGGCGATAGGCATCTACCGCGATGTCTTGTGTCGCCGAAGCGAACGCGACGACAACCGCGATGGCAATCAACCAGGACAAATGTTTTTGTGGGTCGCAAAAACCCATGCCGATCAGGCCGAGGATCACCAGCGACTGCGATAGCACCAGCCACGAGCGTCGTCGCCCCAGCTTGCCGAGAAATGGCAGGCGCCATTGGTCCAGCAACGGGGACCACACCCATTTAAAGGCGTAGGCCAAGCCGATCAGACTTGCATAACCGATGGTTTCGCGGGCTACACCGGCCTCGCGAAGCCAGACGGAAAGCGTTGAAAACACCAGCATGTAGGGCAGGCCGGCGGCGAAACCAAGCAACAACAACACGAGCGTCGAGGGGCTGGCATAGGCGGCGAGCGCGGCGCGCCAGGTTTTACGGGGCATGGGCTGGAGTCTGCCTCAAGAAATACGGAAACAAAGGGCGCACTCTAACCGCTGTGCTCTACCGGACGCCAGCCATGGCGCTGAATATCAACACGATTATTCAGGACACTGATGCCTTCAGCGCGTAATCGCGCGCGCTGCTCATCCCCCGAAGGGCTGCCCACCGGCAGGCTGATCCGACCGCCGGCACCCAGCACTCGGTGCCAAGGCAGTTTCGTATCACCCGGCAATTGGCTAAGGGTGCGTCCGACCCAGCGGGCGGCGCGACCGAGTCCGGCCAGCTCTGCCAATTGACCATAGCTCACCACTTTGCCCTCGGGCACTTGTGCCAAGGTCAGGTAGAGCGCCGTGCGTCGGATTTGCGCCGGGCTTTCGGTTTCAGCGGTTGGGTCGGTCACGTCCGGGGTTCCTGAAGAAGCTCACATTTCCGTCTGTAGAGTAAGTCGCGGATCACTGATTGAGAAATGAACTCAATAGAAATAGTCGGGTCAGTCCTTGCTAGGGCCTTATTCGTGAGGATAATGCCGACTTTTTTTCGCAATCTTGAGCCTGTATTTGCTTATGTTGTCCAGAACCTTGCTGTGCCTCGCTGTTGCCAGTGCCTCCTCACCTTTGCTCGCCGATACCGTCTGGTTGAAGAACGGTGACAAGCTGAGCGGCAAGATCACGCTGTTCGATGGCGGCAAATTGCTGATTCAGACCGAGTACGCCGGTGCGGTCCCGATCGACTGGAAACAGGTCAAAACCCTGGAGAGTGATCAGGAGTTACTGGTCAAGCAGGATGCCTACACCGGCGAGAAGACCAAGTCGCTGCATGCGGCCGACGACGGCAAGGTGACGCTGCAAAATGGCGAGGCACCGAAGACGGTCGAACTGGCCAGTATCCAGCAGATCCTCAAGCCCAAGCCGGTGGTGGAAGATCTGGTGTGGAAGGGCAATATCGACGCCGCACTGGATTACCAGCGGGCGGAAAATGATACCGATGACTACGACATCGATTTCAAGACCACGGCGCGCCACGGCAAATGGCGGCATATTGCGGAAGGCGAGTACAACCGCGAATTCCAGGATGACGTGGTGACGACTGACAACTGGCGGGCTGAATACTCGCTCGACCGCTTCCTGACCGAAAAATGGTTCTGGCAGGGTCGGGCTGTTTATAAGCGCGACAAAGTCGAAGACCTGTCCCGTCAGCGCACCGTCGGTACCGGGCCGGGCTACCAGTTCTGGGACAACGAATTGGGCGCATTCTCCCTGGGCTCGCTGGTCAACCGTACGGACTATGAGTTCACCGACGGCAGCAAGGAGAACTTCTACTCCCTGGCGATGAAGTGGGACTACAACCGCTACCTGATCGGCAAGAAGGTGGAGTTCTTCACCAATGGGGAGCTTGGCAAACCGTTGTCGGGCGTGGCCGATTACGCGCTGGATTCCGAAATTGGCTTGCGCTACAAGGTGACCGAATGGGCGTCGCTTAACCTGAAGGCGGAGCGAGATATCATCAGCGGCACCGATGATGCTGATCTGGACAAGGTGCGCTACACCGCAGGGTTTGGCGTGGCCTGGTAAGGCACCAACGAAAAATCGCAGCCCGGGGCTGCGATTTTTTTGTGCCTGCAAAAACACACAGGCACAAAAAAGCCCCGCTTTTAAGGGCGGGGCTTTTTACTAAAGCAAGTACAAGTTAGATAACTTGAACTTCTTCAGCTTGCATGCCTTTCTGACCGCGGGTAGCGATGAAAGAAACCTGTTGGCCTTCTTTCAGGCTTTTGAAGCCGTCGGATTGGATAGCTTTGAAGTGAACGAACAGGTCGTCACCGGATTGTGGAGTGATGAAGCCGAAGCCTTTTTCATCGTTGAACCACTTAACGGTACCGGTTTGGCGATTAGACATGGTGTAACTCCTTGAACAAAGATAACTGCGACGCAGGAAGAACCCTGGCCGAGACTGAGTGCAAAGAGCAGGAAAAATTCTTGTAGATGGTTGGATCGAAATTCAACATATCGTGTAGAGATTCTCAGTGACACAAGCAGCACAGTGGCGCCACCTTAACCCTTTTTCCGGGACGTGCCAATGCTTCTTGCGAAGGTTTCTCTGTTTTCAGGACTGACGGTCCATTGGATTGAGTCAAAGGCCCTGAATTCACGGGACATCGTCGAGAATTGTGCCTCGCACTTTGAACCCGGGGCGCGCGCCCGGTAAGATGCCGGACAGAATTTTTCCACCTCGCTATTCAGGACACCCGCCATGAGCATCAAATCGGACAAGTGGATTCGCCGCATGGCGCAAGAGCACGGGATGATCGAACCTTTCGTCGAGCGCCAGGTGCGCGGCAGCGACGATAGCCGTGTGATCTCCTACGGCGTGTCCAGCTACGGCTACGATGTGCGTTGCACCAATCACTTCAAGGTGTTTACCAACATCAATTCGGCGATCGTCGACCCGAAAAACTTCGATGCGGGCAGCTTCGTCGATATCCACAGCGACGTCTGCATCATTCCGCCGAACTCCTTTGCCCTGGCCAGCACCGTCGAATACTTCCGCATTCCGCGCAATGTATTGACCATTTGCCTGGGGAAAAGCACCTATGCGCGCTGCGGCATTATCGTCAACGTCACGCCGCTCGAGCCAGAGTGGGAAGGTCACGTGACCCTGGAATTCTCCAACACCACCAATCTGCCGGCGAAAATCTACGCGAACGAAGGTGTGGCGCAGATGCTGTTCCTTGAGTCTGACGAAGAGTGCGAAGTCTCCTATAAGGACCGTGGCGGCAAGTATCAGGGCCAGCGTGGCGTGACGCTGCCGCGCACCTGATCCGTTCATCTGGCCAATCAGCGGGAATTCTTGAGCGGGTAGACACTCTATTGGGTGTACTGCCCGGTTCGCGCACAGCGGACGGGGCCTTCGCTCAGGAGTGCTATATGAAGATCGATCCGCGAATAAGTGCCGAACTGGCAAGGCTTGAGCCCAATCAGATTGGCGTTTTGGCCTGGTCCTTGTTGGCACATCCACCCGTCAGCATGGCGGGGGGCATCCCCGGTCAACCCGACCCCGATACCCCGAACGAACAGCCTACGGAGCCCGGTGAACCGACCTTGCCGGATGAGCCACCTCCCGCGCCTGTCGCCTGATCTGCTGTTGAAAATGAATGGCCAGTCAGCTGATGTCCTTGAAGACTTCAGCTGACTGGCCATATTTCGTTGTCGCCGATCACAAAGATCCTGCAACTGTCGTCCCGCTCGACCTGATACCCGCCGGTAAACGCACCGAAGGCCGGAAGCAGGCTGATGGTTTCTCCCAGCCTGAAACACGCCAGTCGCAAACTTTGCCGCCCCCTGCCTCTTAATCGATAAACGGGATGGACGTGTCCGGCAAGCACGTGGCGATCGGGATGAGGGTCGGGTTCATGCTGCAAGGCGAATGGCCCCAGTAGCAACGGCTCAGGCACTACCCGGATGTTCAGCGAGGCAGGTGGATCGCCAGCTCGCTTGTCGTGGTTGCCGCGAATCAGCGTCATCGGCAAATCAGCATGCCGCGCCCGCCATGCGGCCAGTGCGCCCAACGTGGCCACTGCATGAGAGCCGGGGCCGTGAAGAAAATCACCGAGAAAAATCAGCTGCCGACAGGGAAGGGCCGCCAGCAACCCGTCCAGCACTGCAATATTGCTGGCTGTCGTGCCGTGCGGCACCGGCTGACCAAGGCTTCGATACGCCGCTGCTTTTCCAAAATGCACATCGGCAATCAGCAGGGCTTGTTGCGACGGCCAGTAGAGGGCTTTTTCCGGCAGCAGCCACAGGTCTTCACCGGCCAGTCGTACGGGATAGGGCGTGCTCATCAGCTTTTCCCGGTTTCGGCGGTTTTCTCGAGGTCGGTGACCATGCGCCGGATACGGTCTGCGAGTTTTTCCGAGCTCATGCTTTCGCGCATGCGTTCCACCAACAGCGGAAACCCCAGCGGTGTAGGACGTTTGAGCTGATGCAGGTCCAATTGCAGACGGTTGATACGTTTCAGCGTCTGTTCCAGACGCTGAATATCCAGTTCTTCCCGTAGGACTTCTTCCCCGGCCTGCGCCAGCAACAGATTCCCGGCGTCGTACTGTTTAAACACTTCAAAGAACAACCCACTCGACGCCTGAACCTGACGTGTGCTTTTCGGCGCGCCCGGATAACCGGCAAACACCAGCCCGGCGATCCGCGCGATTTCCCGAAAACGGCGAAGCGCCAGTTCTCCAGCGTTCAGACTGGCGAGCACGTCTTCCAACAGGTGTTCGGGGCTCAACAGCGCGGGACTCAGAACTTGCGGCCAGTCCACAGGCGTGGCGCTGAGCAACTCCAGCCCATAATCATTCACCGCGATGGAAAACGTGACCGCCTGCTGCTGACTCACGCGCCACGCCAACACACTCGCCAGCCCCAGATGCACCTGGCGTCCGGCAAAGGGATACAGGAACAGATGCCAGCCTTCGCGAGACTTGAGCGCTTCGGCCAGCAACGTCGTCGAGGTCGGCAAACCGGACCAGCGTTGCTGCACCTCCAAGAGAGGCAGCAATGCGCGCATTTCCGGGCCGGAAAATTCACCCTGCGACGCCGCACTGAAACGCTCGACCACCGCTTGCGCCAGCTCATTGGAAAGCGGCATCCGTCCGCCATTCCAGCGCGGCACCGCAGCCTTTTTCGCGGTACTGCGTTTGACATAAGCGGTCATGTTTTCCACCCGGACCAATTCCAGCAGGCGCCCGGCAAACAGAAAACCGTCGCCCGGTTTCAATCGCGCGATAAACCCTTCCTCGACGCTGCCCAATTGCTTGCCGCCGCCGCCCTTGCTCCAGAACTTCAGCTGGATGCTCGCATCGCTGACAATGGTGCCGATGCTCATGCGATGGCGCCGCGCCAGTCGCGCATCGGGTACGCGCCACACGCCGTGTTCATCCGGTTCAACCCGGCGGTAGTCCGGATAGGCTGTCAGAGACAATCCGCCATGGCGTACGAATGCCAGCGCCCAGCTCCAATCCGCCACGGTGAGGTCGCGATACGCCCAGGCACCGCGTACTTCTTCATACAGCTCATCGGGCAGGAACCCTCCGCCCAACGCCATGCTGACCAAGTGCTGAACCAGCACATCCAGTGGTTTATGCGGTGATTCGCGGGGCTCGATGCGTCGTTGCTCCACGGCGTCTTGCGCCGCAGCCGCTTCGATCAGTTCCAGGCTGTGCGTCGGGACCAGCGTCACCCGTGAAGTTCGTCCGGGCGCATGCCCGGAACGGCCGGCTCGCTGCATCAGCCGCGCCACACCTTTGGCCGAGCCGATTTGCAGCACCCGCTCCACCGGCAAGAAATCCACACCCAAGTCCAGGCTCGAGGTGCAAACCACCGCTTTGAGTTGACCTTCCTTGAGTGCTCGCTCGACCCAGTCACGGGTATCGCGCGACAGTGAACTGTGATGCAAGGCGATCAGCCCGGCCCAATCGGGGCGAGCTTCCAGTATCGCCTGATACCAGATCTCGGATTGGGCACGGGTGTTGGTGAACACCAGGCTGCTGGGGCTGGATTCCAGCTCCACGACGACCTGCGGCAACATCTTCAAACCGATATGCCCGGCCCAGGGAAAGCGCTCGATGGCGGGCGGTAGCAGCGTGTCGACGAGCAGCGCCTTGGACGTTTGTCCCTGAACGCTGATGCCGCCCCCTTGTGGGATAAGTACCTCTTCAGCGTGAGCCTGATTACCCAACGTCGCGGAAACACCCCACACGATCAGGGCCGGATTCCAGCGGCGCAGTCGGGCCAGGGCCAGTTGCAATTGCACGCCGCGCTTGTTGCCCAGCAATTCGTGCCATTCGTCGATCACCACCATGCGCAGGGTTGCCAGCGCCGTTTGCGCATCGGTGCGGGCGAGCATCAGGGTCAGGCTTTCAGGCGTGGTGATCAGCGTGGTGGGCAGACGCCGGCTCTGTCGTGCCCGTTCGCTGCTGCTGGTATCGCCGGTGCGCAGGCCGACGCTCCATGGAATCTGTAAGTCGAGCAGTGGCGTTTCCAGGGCGCGAGCGGTGTCGGCCGCCAGTGCGCGCATGGGAGTTATCCACAGGACGGTCAGCGGTTGGGCGACCGGTTTCCGTTTGCGTGGGGTTTCAACGGGTGGGAGAGACGAGGCAAAACGATTGAGCGCAGCAAACCAGACTGCGTAGGTTTTGCCGGCGCCGGTGCTGGCGTGCAGCAATCCGGACTCGCCGCGTTTAACCGCCGTCCACACCTGTTTCTGAAAGGCGAACGGCTTCCATCCGCGGGCGGTGAACCAGAGTTTTGCGTAGTCGGGGGAGGTTCCCATGCCGGCGGTGTGCGCTCTGAAAGTCTTCTTTCAGTGACCGCGGCGCAATGGGACAAGTTTAATTTCGTGTTAGATCGTAAATCCCCTGTGGGCGCGAGCTTGCTCCCACAGGTTTTGCGGTGTTACTTGAGGTTGCCGCTGAGGAACTGCTTCAGTCGTTCGCTCTTCGGATTGCCCAGTACGTCGTCCGGCGCGCCTTCTTCTTCCACCAGCCCCTGGTGCAGGAACAGCACCTGGCTTGAGACTTTGCGGGCGAAGCTCATTTCGTGCGTCACCATGATCATGGTCCGGCCTTCTTCAGCCAGGCCCTGGATCACGCGCAGCACTTCGCCCACCAGTTCCGGGTCGAGCGCCGAGGTCGGTTCGTCAAACAGCATGACTTCCGGTTCCATCGCCAGTGCGCGAGCAATCGCGACACGTTGCTGCTGACCACCGGACAGGAACGCCGGGTACTGGTCAGCGACGCGGGCGGCCAGGCCAACCTTGTCCAGATAACGGCGGGCGCGGTCTTCGGCTTCTTCCTTGCTGCAACCCAACACCCGGCGCGGAGCCATGGTGATGTTTTCCAGCACAGTCATGTGGCTCCACAGGTTGAAGTGCTGGAACACCATGGCCAGGCGGGTGCGGATCCGTTGCAGTTCATCGGCATCGGCCACGTGCATGCCGTGGCGATCCTTGATCATGCGGATGTTCTGGCCGTCCAGGCTCATCGCGCCGTCGTTGGGCTGTTCGAGAAAGTTGATGCAACGCAGAAAGGTACTTTTACCCGAGCCGCTGGCGCCGATGAGGCTGATCACGTCGCCGGTGTTGGCCTTGAGCGAAACGCCTTTGAGGACTTCATGATCGCCGTAGCTTTTATGCAGGCCTTCGATGGTCAGTTTGTACATGGGGCAGACATCCTCAAGGCGAAAGTAGGTAGCCACTGCGATAGGCTTCGGCGCCCGCGACATGCGCGATCACCATGCCGGCAGTGGCCATGCGCCGTAGCGAGCGGGCGTACATCAACCCGGCGGCGGTGCAATGAACAGGAGTGACGCGATCGTTGATCGGGTCAATGATTTCGGCGATCAGTTGCCCGGCCTCGAGGTATTCCCCCGGCAGTGCGGTGAACACCAGCAGCCCGCCGACCGGAGTTTCCACCGGTTCGACGCCGGCCAGCGGCGTGGCCGGGTAGGGCAGCTCGGGCAGTGGCGCCGCTTCGCCGGCGATGGCGCCGAAGTGGATCAGGTAATCGATCAACGCCTGGCAATCGAGGCTGGCCAGCGGGTGATTGACGTCACCCTGGCCGCGCAATTCGACGGTCACCGAGAAACTGCCCAGCGGAATGTCGAAGCGTTCGCCGAAGCGCTCCTTCAACTGCCACCAGAGCAGGGTGAAACATTCATCGAACGATTGGCCGCCGGAATCCGTGGCCAGCAAACTCGCCTCGGCACCGATGTAGCGCGCCAGCGGCTCGACCTGCGGCCAGGCTTCGGGCGTGGTGTAGAGGTGCGCGACGGCTTCGAAATCGCAATGCAGGTCCAGCACCATATCCGCGTCGCAAGCGAGGCGTTGCAGGGTCAGGCGTTGGGATTGCAGTTGAGTGCTGACGGTTTGCCGGGCGAGGGCGTTGCGCAAGCTGTCGCGGATCAGCTCGAGGTTGCGCTGCGCATCGTCACCGAGTCGGGCTTCGATCTCATTGCCGACCGCTTCGCTGACATCGACGAACCAGCGGTTGAAGTTCTGGCCGCTTTCGAGCTCGTAACGGCCCAGCGGCACATCCATCACCACTTGCTCCAGGCCCACCGGGTTGGCCACGGGGACCAGCACGATTTCGCTGCGCAGGCGGCCGCTGGCTTCAAGCTCCGCCAGGCGTTGCTTGAGGTGCCAGGCCACGAGCATGCCGGGCATTTCGTCGGCGTGCAGGGACGACTGGATGTAGATCTTGCCTTGGGCCGACGTGGGGCCGTAATGAAAACTGTGAATCTGTCGTGCAGTCCCCGGCAGCGGGGCCAGCAGGTCATGAATCTGGTGGCGCATGTCTCTTTATCCCTAAAGCGGGTCCTAGTGGGTCGGCCCGAGGAAGGCCAGCCAGCGGCGTTCGGCGAGACGGAACAGGCCGACCAGCGCGAAGGTCACGGTCAGGTAAATCAGCGCGGCAATGCCGAACGATTGAAAGGTCAGGAAGGTCGCCGAGTTGGCGTCCCGAGCGACTTTCAAGATGTCCGGGATGGTCGCGGTGAACGCCACGGTGGTCGAGTGCAGCATCAGAATCACTTCGTTGCTGTAATACGGCAGCGAGCGACGCAGGGCCGACGGCATGATCACGTAGGCATACAGCTTCCAGCCGGTCAGGCCGTAGGCTTTGGCGGCTTCGACTTCACCGTGGTTCATGCTGCGAATCGCCCCGGCGAAAATCTCCGTGGTGTAGGCGCAGGTGTTGAGGGCGAAGGCGAGAATGGTGCAGTTCATTGCATCGCGAAAGAACGCATCCAGCACCGGCTGAGCGCGTATGGCCGCCAAGCTGTAAATACCGGTGTAGCAAATCAGCAGCTGGATATACAGCGGCGTCCCGCGAAACAGGTAGGTATAGAACTGCACCGGCCAACGGATGTAGAAGTGCGGCGACACCCGGGCGATGGACAGCGGGATCGACACCAGGAAACCGAAGAAGATCGAAGCGCTGAGCAGCCACATCGTCATGGCCAGACCGGTGATGTTGTTGCCGTCGCTATAGAGGAAGGGTTTCCAGTATTCCTGCAGAAGTTCGATCATCGTACGGCCTCCCGGGAGCCGGCGGCGTAGCGGCGTTCAAGCTTGCGCAGGACGAAATTGGAGGCGCTGGTGATCAGCAGGTAAATCACCGCGGCCAGCACCAGGAAATAGAACAGTTGATAGGTGCTTTTACCGGCGTCCTGAGCGGCTTTGACCAGGTCGGCGAGGCCGATGATCGACACCAGCGCAGTGGCCTTGAGCATCACCATCCAGTTATTGCCGATCCCCGGCAGAGCGAAACGCATCATTTGCGGGAACACCACGATCCAGAAACGCTGGCCACGCTTGAGGCCATACGCGGTTGCGGCTTCTACCTGACCACGCGGGACAGCGAGAATCGCGCCACGGAAGGTCTCGGTGAAGTACGCGCCATAGATGAAGCCCAGGGTGATGACCCCGGCGCTGAACGGGTCGATCTCGATGTATTCCCATTCCATGTAATCGGTCAGCGATGTCAGCCAGGTTTGCAGGCTGTAGAAAATCAGCAGCATCAGGACCAGGTCCGGAACGCCGCGAATAAGTGTGGTGTAAAGCTGGGCAGGCACGCGCATCAGTTTGACTTTTGACAGCTTGGCACTGGCGCCGAGTAGCCCGAGCAACACGGCCACCAATAGCGACAACGCCGACAACTTGATCGTCATCCAGGTGCCTTGCATCAGCAACGGACCGAAGCCCTTGAGGCTGAAGGCAGAGAGCCCCAGATTTTGTAATAGGTTTTCGAACATAAAATCAGCAACCTGATCGGATGAAAAAAGCGCCCATCGCGAGATGGGCGCCGGGCATTATTTGCCGCTGTACAGATTCAGATCGCCAAAGTGTTTCTTCTGAATGGTGGCGTAGGTGCCATCATCGTGTAACGCTTTGATACCTTTATCCAAAAGTGCCTTCAGCTCGGTGTTACCTTTCTTAATGCCGACGGCGGTTTTGGCCGGCAGCAAATGGTCGTCGAGCGGCTTGCTGACGTCATAATCGGCGCCTTGTGGTGACTTCAGGAAGCCCAGTTCGGCTTGCAGCATGTCCTGAATACCCGCGTCGAGACGACCGGACGTCAAGTCGGCGTAGACCTGATCCTGGTTGGCGTAGGCCTGGGTTTTCACGCCAGCCTTGTCCAGAACGGCTTTGGCATAGGCTTCCTGGATGGTGCCTTGTTCGTAGCCGACGGTTTTGCCCTTGAGCGAAGCGACGTCTGCGGTGATGCCAGAACCTTTCTTCGACACGTAGGCGGTTGGGCCGGAGAACAGCTCGCTGGAGAAGTCGATGACTTTTTCGCGGGCTTCGGTAACGGTCATCGACGAGATCACGCCGTCGAATTTATTGGCCTTGAGGCCCGGAATCATGCCGTCGAAATCGCTTTCGACCCATTTGCACTTGACCTTCAGCTCGGCGCAGATCGCGTTCCCCAGATCGATGTCGAAGCCTACCAGGCTACCGTCGGCCGCTTTCGACTCGAACGGTGCGTAGGAAGGGTCAACGCCAAAACGCAGCTCCTTGTATTCCTTTGCCATGGCGGAACCAGCAGCCATGCACAACGCCAGTGCAGAAAGGGTCAGCAATGCTTTTTTCATTATTCAATCCCTAAGAACCAATATGAGCGCTTGTGGCGCAGAATTATTGTTACTGGTAAGCGTAAGACCTATTGAAAGTAGCAATTTCCGAACCAGAGTCCCGAACGAGCGTTTTAAAAGGTCATACAGGAAATGACTGCGGGGGAATTGTGCACGAAAACGGGCGCCGTGGAAGTGCTGCACCAAGATGGTTCGGTTCACTCCTGCAGGGGATCGGGTTAGCCCAGTAAGTTTTGCAGAGTACCGAGATTGTCAGCCTCTTCGACTGACTTGTCCTGACGCCAGCGCAGCATCCTGGGAAAACGCACGGCGATCCCGCTCTTGTGGCGTTTTGACAAGGCAATGCCTTCGAACCCCAGCTCAAACACCAGGCTGGGTTTCACACTGCTCACCGGGCCGAATTTCTCCACCGTGGTTTTGCGCACGATGCTGTCGACCTGGCGCATTTCTTCATCGGTCAAGCCTGAATAGGCCTTGGCGAAGGGCACCAGCGCGCGTTCGCTGGCGTCGGGCGGGCCGTCCCAGACCGCGAAGGTGTAATCGCTGTAGAGACTGGCCCGCCGTCCGTGGCCTCGTTGGGCATAGATCAGCACCGCATCGACGCTGAACGGGTCGACTTTCCATTTCCACCACACGCCCATGTCCTTGGTCCGACCCACGCCGTACAGCGAATCCCGGGCCTTGAGCATCATGCCTTCAACGCCCAGGCGGCGGGAGGCTTCCCGTTGGCGGGCGAGGTCGTGCCAGTCCTCGCCGGTCAATACCGGGGAGAGCAGTAACACCGGGTCGTGGCAGGCGGCGATCACCTGCTCCAATTGAGTGCGACGCTTGGCCTGCGGTTGATTTCGCAAGTCCTCACCGGCCCACTCCAGCAGGTCGTAAGCGAGCAGGACGACCGGCACCTCATCGAGGATTTTCTTGCCGAGGACTTTGCGTCCGATGCGCTGCTGCAACAAGGCGAATGGCTGCACGGAGGGGGCGGCGGGTGAGGCTGGATCGAAGGCATCTTCGGTGTCGGGGCGGGCGCTTTTCCAGGCGACGATTTCGCCGTCGATCACGGTGCCGTCGGGTAAGCCGTGCACCAGGTGATCGAACTCGGGGAAGCGCTCAGTTACCAACTCTTCACCTCGCGACCAGATCCACAAACGCCCGTCGCGCTTGACCACTTGGGCGCGGATGCCATCCCATTTCCATTCCACCAGCCATTGGCTGGCGGGGCCAAGTAACGCTTCAAATTGCTCGACCGGTTGCGACAGCGCATGGGCCAGAAAGAAAGGATAAGGCTGCCCGCCCCGTTCAGCGTGTTCACCCGCGGATTCGGCGGCGATCAGTTTCAGGTAACTCGCCGCTTTTGGACGATTCGACAGGTCGGTGTACGCGACCATGCGCTGAGCCACGCGTTTGCTGTCGAGCCCGGCCATGGCCGCCAGCGCACGGGTCACCAGCAACTTGGAGACGCCAACGCGGAAGCTGCCGGTGATCAGTTTGATGCACAGCATCAGGCTGGCGCGATCCAGTTGTGCCCAGAGTTCGGGCAGGCGCTCGGCAAGCACTTCGGGGGACTCGCCGCGCAGTGGCAACAGCTTGTCTTCAATCCATACCGCCAACCCGTCGGTGGAACGGTGCGGAGATTCGGGCAACACCAGCGAGATGGTTTCCGCCAGATCACCCACCGCCTGATAACTCTCTTCGAACAGCCAGGGTTCAAGCCCGGAAATCGCTTCGGCCAGCTCGCGCAGCACTCGCACAGGGACCAATTGCCGAGGCCGCCCACCGGACAAAAAATACACCGCCCAGGCGGCGTCTTGCGGTGAGGCTTGGGCAAAGTAGTGTTGCATCGCGGCCAGTTTGGCATTGCTCGACGTGGTGGCGTCGAGTTCGGCATACAACTGCGCGAATGCTTTCATGCCAGCACCTTGTCTTTCTCGGGTTCGATCCCGGCGTTTTCTTCATCGTCATCGCCGTACTCGGTGTCGAAGCTTTGGGCATCCAGTCCCTGTTCACGCAGATGGCGTACCAGCACGCCGACCGAACCGTGGGTCACCATGACTCGCTCGGCGCCGGTCTGTTCGATCGCCCAGAGCAGGCCCGGCCAATCGGCATGGTCGGACAGGACAAAGCCGCGGTCGACTCCGCGCCGGCGGCGGGTGCCACGCAAACGCATCCAGCCGCTGGCAAAGCCGTCGCTGTACTCGCCGAAACGGCGCATCCAGGTGCTGGCTCCTGCGGACGGCGGGGCGATGATCAGGGCTTTGCGCATCATCGGGTCGCTCTTTTTGACGTCGCCGGCATAGATCGTGGGCGGCAGGTAAACGCCGCTCTGGCGATACACCTGGTTGAGCGGCTCCACGGCGCCATGCACCAGAATGGGGCCAAGGCTGGCGTCGATTCCGTGGAGAATGCGCTGGGCTTTGCCGAACGAATAGCAGAACAGCACGCTGGCAATGTCGGCGGCGGCGTTGGCCTGCCACCACTGATTGATCTCGGCAAACACCTCGGCCTGGGGTTGCCAACGATAGATCGGCAAGCCGAAGGTCGATTCGGTGATAAAGGTGTGGCACCGCACCGGTTCGAAGGGCGCGCACGTGCCGTCGGCTTCAGTCTTGTAATCCCCCGAGGCGACCCAGACCTCGCCGCCGTATTCCAGACGCACCTGGGCCGAACCGAGGACATGACCGGCGGGGTGAAAACTGAGGGTGACGCCATGATGTTGGAGGGGCTGACCGTAAGGCAGGGTTTGCAGGTTGATGTCGGCACCGAGGCGAGCGCGCAGGATGCCTTCGCCGGCTGACGCCGCCAGGTAATGCCGATTGCCGCTGCGGGCATGGTCGCTGTGAGCGTGGGTAATGATCGCGCGCTCGACCGGCCGCCACGGGTCGATGTAGAAATCCCCGGCCGGGCAATACAAACCTTCAGGACGCGCGATAACAAGTTCCATGTCGTTACCAAAATGGAGGGACTTGTTAGCTATGAGGTTGGCGTGAAGCCAGAAGTTCTATCGAGATTTGATAGAACAATCACTTTCCCATGTGGGAGCGAGCCTGCTCGCGAAGGCGGTGTGTCAGCCACCTAAAATGTTGGCGGACAGGACCTCTTCGCGAGCAGGCTCACTCCCACAGGTTATTTGCCCGGTGTCAGGGTCAACTGAGTCTTGCCATACACCTTGTCAAAGTTCTGCGGTTGCATCGGCAGGCTCATGTATTGCCCTTTGAGCCAAGGATCGATGCTGTTCAGGTAATTAGGGCTGGCAGGGTTGCCCGACTGACCGGTGCCGTTCTGGCCCATCAGCGGCTCGGCCTGGCCGAAGTCGACGATGAAGCGCATGGCCGGCGCCAGCGTGGTGTTGAAGTCCTGGCCCCAGGCGAACGCCGCCGTGTTCAGCGTGGTGTGGTCACCACCCGCCGCAACCGGGCCACGAACGGTCTGGCCATTGGCGTTTTTCCATTCGTAGCGGTGCAGTTTGCCCCACTGCCAGGCTTTGTGATCGCCACCCAACTGGCTGTCGCCGGCGCTGATCGCTGCCGCGAGGCTGCGAGCGAGGATCGCTGATTTGTCTTCTTTCTGCGGTGTGCGGGCGTCATCCCAGAATGGGCTGTCTTCGCGTCCCAGCAAATGATCGGCCTGCGCCGCGTAAGACAACTTGCCATTGGCGACAAAGGCTTTCCACGTCGGGCTGCTTTCCGGACCCAGTTCGTCGAGGAAGATTTGCTTCATGCTTTCCTGCAGGAACAACTCGTAAATCGCTGCATCGGCGGAAGTCGTGCCGAGCTTGCCGTCGAACGCCATCAGGCGGGTATACGCCTCATGAGCCTTGCCGCGATCGGCAGCCGGCAGCGCTTCAATCGCCTGCTTGAGCGGCTGGGCCATGCCCGGGGCCTCAAACATTTTCTTCAACTTGGCGGCGAAGGTGGTGGTCTGGTCGTATTGCATCGCGATCACGCTGCGCGTGTCGTGTTTGCCGGCGCCCGCCAGTTCGGCCAGGCGTTCGCCACGTTCCGGCGCTGCCCAGGAATTGGACAGTTGCATGCCGTAGCCATGGGGAATGACACGCTGGTTGGCAGTGCCGAGCCAGCCTTGGGCCGGGTCCTGGTCGTAGGGGTGCAGCATCGGGTCGGCGTAACCGTCCCAATCGTAGCGTCCTTCCCAGCCCGGCGACGGCAGCAGGCCTTCGCCTTCGCGGCGGTTCGGGTAGCGGCCGGTGACTTGCCAGCCGATGTTGCTGGCGTCGGCGAACACCAGGTTCAGGGCGATGGCGCGGATCTCGCGGCTGGCGTCCGAGGCTTTCTCGACGGTCTGGGCCCGGGACAGGTCGAAAAACGCGTCCAGGGATTTGTCGTCGGTGAAGCTCGGCATTTGCAGGGCAAGGCCGAAGCCGTTGGCCAGCGTGGTGCCTTGGGCGCTGTTGAGCAGCGGGCCGTGACGGGTTTCGTACACCACTTCGCGAATCGGCCGCTGGCCTTTGACGAAGTAGGTTTCGTTGCGCACCACGGCGGGCTGCCATTTGCCGCCGACTTCATAGGTGAGGCCGTTGCCCTGGCGTTTGATTTTTTCCAGGAACAGGTCCTGGTTGTCGCCCATGACCGTGGTCATGCTCCAGGCCACTTTGCCGTTGAAGCCACCGAGCACCATCGGCAAACCGGCAATGGTCACGCCCGCCGCCTGATATTTCGGCGCGCGGATCTGCACGTAGCTGAACAGCGACGGCACGCCCAATGGGCCATGGCTGTCACTGGCCAAAATGCTTTTGCCAGTGCGGCTGCGTTGCGGGCCGATCGCCCAGTTATTCGATGAGGTGGCGCCCAGCAGATTCAGGTCGGACAGCTGCCCCGTGGCGTTGCTGATTTCGGCCAGGCCGGGGATCGCGCCGTTGAGCTTGATGCCTTGCAACTTGTCGGCTTCGCCCAGCGGCAGTTTTTCATCGGGCGCGGACGGCGTCAGCCAGGCGAGTTTGTCGGTGGTGACGGTCTGGGCCAGCATCAACGAGGAAATTTCTTCCGGCAGGTTGGCCGACTGGCTGAAGTTCAGCAGGCAGAAGATCAGCGCAGAATCTTCCGGTTTCCAGTATTCAGGCTTGTAACCGGTGGCCGCGAGGTCCGCTGGCAGCTTGTCGCGGTAGCGGAACAGGTAGGCGTTGACACCGCGCGCATAGACTTCGAAGAAGCGTTTGAGGCGCGGCGAAGAGGCTTTGTACAACTCGCTGGCGCTTTTCTTCAGATTGACCGCGCGCATGTAGCGGTCGGCGTCCAGCAAGTCGGCGCCGGACATTTCCGCCAGACGGCCTTCGGCCAGCAGCCGCAGGGTGACCATTTGCGTGATGCGGTCGCTGGCGTGGACGTAACCCAGGGCGAACAACGCGTCGTGGAAGCTGTTGCTTTCGATCAACGGCATGCCCATGGCATTGCGGCGCACCGAAACGTTCTGCGCCAGGCCCTTGAGCGGCTGCACACCGGAGGTCGGCGGGACGGTGTCCTGAGCGTCCCAGGTCTGACAACCGGACAGGCTCAAGACACCGGCCACTGCTGCGGCAACGCCGAACCGGGGAAGAAAATGTGTAAGGGCTGGCGAGGCCATGGCAAAGCTCCTGCGGGGGTAAAGGCGCAATAAAGGCGCTACGTTAGTGAGCAGGAGGAGGGCGCGCAAGCGGCGGGCGGGGTTATTTCAAGATTTGTCTGATAAACCACAACTTCAGAGGAAATGATGGCCCTTGTGGCGAGGGAGCTTGCTGTGGCGAGGGGGCAAGCCCCCTCGCCACAGAAGCTCCCTCGCCACAGGGGCAGGCGTGGTTCTCAGGATTTTGGTGGGTTGATTTTGGCCGCCAGGGCATAGGCTTTCACGGTCGCCGGGCGGTTCTGGATGTGGTTGAACCAGCGCAGCACGTTCGGGAAGTCTTCCAGATTCTGGCTCTGCCACTTGTGGGAAACGATCCACGGGTAGATCGCCATGTCGGCAATGCTGTATTCGCTGCCGGCGACAAACTCATTGTTCGCCAGCTGCTTGTCCAGCACCCCATACAGGCGCGCGGTCTCGTCGATGTAGCGCTTGATCGCGTAGGGGATTTTCTCCGGTGCGAACTGGCTGAAGTGATGGTTTTGCCCGGCCATCGGCCCCAAACCGCCCATTTGCCAGAACAACCATTGCAGCGCCAGCTGACGACCGCGCAGATCCTTGGGCAGGAACTGGCCGGTTTTTTCCGCGAGGTACAGCAAGATCGCCCCCGACTCGAACACCGACAACGGCTCACCGCCATCGACCGGCTCATGATCGACGATGGCCGGGATTTTGTTGTTCGGCGAGATTTTCAGGAACTCGGGTTTGAACTGCTCGTTCTGGCTGATGTTGATCGGGTGCACGTTGTACGGCAGGCCGGCCTCTTCGAGGAATATCGAGATTTTGTGGCCGTTGGGGGTGGTCCAGTAATACAGGTCGATCATGAAATGCTCCACATCAAGGATGGTGTCAGGTGGGGACAGCAACCGCGGGCATCAGGTCGTCCTGTTTGCGTTCGATGGCTTGCCTGTTAGAGGAGGTGATGCTGAAGTGGGTGAAATTCAATGACCCCGCAAGAGAAAAAACCGGCATGGAGCTCAAGACCCGCGCAGCGCTGATCATCATCGATCAACAAAATGGCATTCTGCATCCCCGGCTCGGTCGCCGGAATAATCCTCAGGCCGAGGAGCGAATTCTTGATCTGTTGGCGTTTTGGCGCCGAACCGGGCGACCGGTGATTCACGTGCAGCACCTGTCCCGCTCACCGGATTCAGTGTTCTGGCCAGAGCAGTCGGGTGTGGAATTTCAGGAGCGGTTCCAGCCAAAGACCGGCGAGCAGCTGATCCAGAAACAGGTACCGGATGCCTTTTGTGCGACGGGGCTGGAGGCGAGTTTGCGCGAGGCGGGGATCGAGCAGTTGGTGATTGTGGGCGTAGCCACGAATAACTCGGTGGAGTCCACGGCGCGAACGGCCGGGAATCTGGGGTTTGACGCGTGGGTGGCGGAGGACGCGTGTTTTACCTTCGACAAGGCGGATTATTTTGGCACGGCGCGTTCAGCCGAGGACGTGCATGCGATGTCGCTGGGGAATTTGCACGGGGAGTATGCGACGGTCGTGAGCACTGCGCAGATTCTGAACTGAGGGTGACTTTGGGGCCTCTTCGCGAGCAGGCTCACACCCACAGGGGTTTTATGTCGTTCATAGAACCAATGTGGGAGCGAGCCTGCTCGCGAAGGCGATTCAACAGGCGAACAATATTTGCGCCCGAAGCATCAAGCGCCGTGGCACTTCTTGAATTTCTTGCCGTTGCCGCACGGGCAAGGGTCGTTGCGGCCGACGTCTTTCAGGGCGTTGCGCACCGGTTCCTGGTGAGCGTGGCCGCAGTTCGGGCCGTGAACATGGCCATGGTCGTGATCATGGTGGTCGTGATGGTCATGATCGTGGTTGCAGTCAGGGCCATGGACGTGGGGTTGCTGGGTCATCGGGTGTGCTCCGGAATTAAATCGGCGGGGATTATCACGCCATTGCGCGCAAGGTGCACGTCATGCGCGATGAATAAACCGGTTTGCAGTACACCTTCCAGACGATAGGGGATGGGTTGGTCGGGTTTTTTCAGCATTTTCACCAGATCGCGCACCTTGGGCCACAGGTTGGTACGGATCGGTACCTTGAAGTAGGCGCTGTGTTTGGGACCGACCGTAAACCAGTGGTCGTGCTCGCCCTCGGTCAGCAGGATGTCACCCAAATGAATCCGGTATTCGAGGCTGCGCACGGTCAAGTCGCTGTCGTTGGGGTTGTCGATGCGAAAGTGCAGGATGAATTTCTGCTCCAACAGTTTCGCCCGCACCACTTCAACCTTGACCAGATGCACCTCGGGGTCCGGCTCGTCATCATCGAACCACGACGCACAGCCAGCGAGCCCCAGAAACAGGAGCAGGCTGAGCAGATTAAGTGCGTGTCGCCGGGTGATCATGATCCTGTATCTCCCTTGAACCTGACGCTCACCTCAACTGTTGAAATACCCCGCGCAGCATTTCTTGAATTTCTGCCCGCTCGCGCATGGACAGGCGTCATTGCGCCCGGCCTTGAGTTGCACGGTCGGGTCGATGAAGTACCAGTGGCCGGCGTTCTGCACGAAGGACGAGCGCTCGCGGTGGCTGTGTTCGCCGCTGCCGTCGTGCCAGCGCGCGGTGAAGGTCACGAAAGCGTGTTCCGGCTGGCCGCCGAAGACTTCGGAGCTTTCCACCTCCAGGCCCAGCCAGGTGCTTTGCGCGCTCCAGTCGCTGATGGACTGACGATTCAGGCCGGCCTGTTGCGCGGGCAGGGTGGTCGCCACTAGATAGTCGATCAGCCCCAGCACGTAGGCGCTGTAGCGCGAACGCATCAAGGCTTCGGCACACGGCGCCGGATGCCCGGCGTGGTAATGACCGCAGCAGGCATCGAGCAGGGTGCCGCTGCCGCAAGGGCAAATGGATGTACTCATTGCATTACCACCAATATTTCCCGAAGTTTTCCGGATTGGCCCAAAAGCGTGAGTTGAGCCAGTCGGGTACTTGTTTGTATTCAAGCAGATCATAGGTAAACAGGGTCAATACCTGTTCATCGCGCTGGAAGCGTTCACTGGCCTGCAGGGCCAGGGAGAAAAAATCCGTCTCCTGCCAGCCGCTGGCCGACATGTCCGTCAGCACCGCAATGCGGCTGGCGTTGAGGTTGCGGATCCCGCCGAGCAGGTTCAAGCCATCGCGCTTGGGCAAATGTTCGAGGCAATCGACCGCCAGTGCCAGATCGAACCGGCGTGCTGCCAGGTCCGCCGGCAGCGGCCCCGGAGCGGCGTGGGCCACACACGTATCCGGGTGGGCCAGTTTGAATGCTTCCAGGGCGGGGAACTCACTGGCACCGATCAGCAACAGTTGCGCGGGGGCGTATCGGTCCAGCAAAGCGGCCAACGCCTGCTGCGGCGTGCGCGAAGAAATACCTGCAATCATCAAAGATCCTCAGTCAGAGCGCGAAGATTAGCCTGCCCAAACGTCCGGGCCTAGAGCGGGTTTACCGCAAATGCGCCAATCCGTCGTGAACGCGGGATAAAACAGCAATGGCCTATTGCTGGCGGAGATTAAAAGTCGGGTCTTTACTACCTGAATCGGTTCTAAGCCGATCCCTCAGGAGAAAACTAGATGAGCATAGTTCGGACAGCATTACCCTTGGTTCTGCTCACCAGTGTGTTGACTGGTTGCGCAGGTTTGCAGAAAACCGACTGGCCGACCTGTGCGGCTGTCGGTGGTGTCGTGGGCGCGGGTCTCGGCGCGACCGAGAGCTCCGCATGGGCAGGCTATGGCGCGCTGCTCGTCGGCGGCACGGCAGCGGCCTATTGCTGGGTTCACGGTGATGGCGACGAAGACGGTGATGGTGTACCGGATAGCCGCGACAAGTGCCCGGGCACACCGCACGGCGTGAAAGTCGATGCCGACGGTTGCCCTCCACCTGCGCCGGTGGTTGAAGAGGCTGTAGTGGTCAAGGAAGAAACCATCGTCATCCGCGATGTTCACTTCCAGTTTGACAAAGCCACCCTCACACCATCCGACAAACAGGTCCTCGACAAGATCGCCACTAAATTGAAGGCGGAAGCGCCTACTGCTCAACTGACCGTTACTGGTCATACCGACAGCGTGGGCAGCGATGCCTACAACCAGAAACTGTCGGATAAACGCGCTCACTCGGTGGTTGAATACCTCATCGAGCAAGGCGTGCCTCGCAGCAGCTTCGTGTCTGTGGTCGGTGCCGGTGAAAGCCAGCCGGTCGCCGATAACAAAACCGCTGACGGCCGCGCGCAGAACCGTCGTACGGAAATCCATATCCAGCGCTAAGTCCCTCCGCTCCGCGGCTTGTATAGTCGCGGATGCGGGTCTTTACTCCTGTGTAACCGGTATGGGCCGGTAACACAGGAGCTTTCAATATGAGCGTACTCACAAGGACCGTCCTACCGGTTCTGCTGCTTGGCAGCCTGTTGACCGGTTGCGCAACTCACAGCGATGGCACTGCCCCCCTCAATCAACGCACCTGGCCGATCTGCAGCGTCATTGGCGGGCTGGTGGGCGGCGGTTTGGGCGCCATCGAAAGTGGCGGCTGGGCGGCCGGAGGAGCAGCGCTCGGAATCCTGACTGGCGGCTTGATCTGTTACGCCCAGGATGGCGACGAAGATGGCGACGGCGTTTTCGATCGACGCGATCGTTGCCCCGATACTCCCGCCAATACGCCGGTCGAACATCATGGTTGCCCGTTGCCGCAATACCCGGCCAGCGTGAAACCTGCCGAACCCGTACCCGAAGAAGTCATCACCCTCAACGATGCGGGCGACGTGCTGTTTGCGTTCAATAAATCTGACCTGACCCCGTCTGCGCAGAATCAGCTGACTGCGCTGATGCCGAAATTGCAAAGCGCCGATGTGGTGAGCATCAAGGTTGTCGGCCATACCGACAGTGTCGGTTCCGATGTTTACAACCAATTTTTGTCGGAACGTCGCGCCACCAGCGTGGCGGCCTATCTGATGAACCAGGGGCTGGACCCGAACAAACTCACCAGTGAAGGCAAGGGCGAAAGTGAGCCTATAGCCGATAACGCGACTGACGAAGGCCGCGCGAAAAACCGTCGCGTGGAATTGCACATCAATCGCTAAGCCGCGAAATAGAGCCGTCGGCACGCCAATGCAGTGGTGCCGATGGCCATTCGGCGGTCTTCATGAAGAATTTTCCGTTGCCCTCTGGCGCATCCCTCGTGGAAGCCGTTACTGTGCGCCCAAAGAATAATGATCAACGGGGGAGCGTATGAAGGTGTTTTGGGGGCTGGGGAAGTTATTGACCCTGCTGTTCTGGTTGGTGGTGCTGGTCAATCTGCTCACGCCGTTTGTTTATCCGCTGCACCCGTTGGTCAATCTGGCCGGGGGCTTGCTGGCACTGTTCCATCTGCTGGAGCTGGTGTTCTGCAACCGCAGCCTCAAAGGCCGCGCCCACCCTTGGCGTGATCGCCTGCAGATTGCCATTTTCGGCGTATTCCACCTGCAAACCATTCCGGCTCCCTCCGCACCGAAGGCTTCCCATGCGTAATCTCTGTCTGCTCGCCGCATTTATCAGTCCATTGGCCTGCGCACAGGTTGTCAGTGTCGAAACCAACTCGTTGATGCGCTTGCCCAACACCGCCAGTACGTTGCAACTGGAGCGGCTGGAAGTCGCCGATTACGGCACTTTGCTGATTCCTTCGAACGTCACCGAAGTGACCGTGGGCGAACTGCACCTGGGGCGTGAGGCGCGAATTGCCATTGTGCCGAGTGAGCAACCACTGGAATTTAAAGTGCACCGTGCCGAGTTGTCGGAAGGCAGCCAGATCACCGCGAGGGGCGCGCCGGGGAGTTTCCAGAAGGCTGCACGCTCGGGGCGCAACCTGAACTTGCAGATCAAGGCATTGAACGCTCCGCAATTGTTGGTGGATGCTCGCGGCGGCGCGGGCGCACCGGGGTTTTTCGGTCTTGACGGCGCCAATGGCCAGGATCCGGGTTGCACCTGGGGCCAGGCCGGTCGCGGTGCCGATGGCAGCGACGGCAGTGACGGTCAGCCGGGAGCTCCGGGTGCGCTGGTGAAGCTGGAAGTGCCGCGCGATTACCCGGCGGATAAAATCAAGGTGCAGGTCGCTGGCGGTGCCGGTGGACTTGCAGGTCCTGGTGGTAAACCGGGAGCGGGTGGCCAGTCCAAAGGCTGCCTGGTGTACAAGGCCGATGGCGGCAAAAGTGGCCGTCCGGGCGCGGATGGCCAGCCTGGGCCTGCCGGTGCGGCGGGTTCTGTAACCCTTCAGCGCCTATAAAAAACAACCGAGAACCCCTGTGGTGAGGGGGCTTGCCCCCGTTGGGTTGCGAAGCGATCCTCCCCAATACCGGAGTGTTTCCGCGATTTTGCCAGTGCTACGCACTGGAACGGGGGGCAAGCCCCCTCGCCACAGACGCTCCTCGCCACAGGATGTGAACGGTTCAGAACATCGGCCGGGCCGCAGCAATCGCCACCAGCAGCAGTCCCACCATCAGATTGATCCCCACCAACCGCCGAATCTTCCCGAGCACGGCCGCACCCGCCGGCCAATCCTGCGCCGTCACTGCAATGCGCAACTCCGGCAGCATCAACGCCTGGATCCGGATAAACAACGCCGTCATCACCACATACAACCCCATCATCACCTGCACATAACGCGGCGCGGTCTCGAACCCGGCGTATTGCAGATGAATCATGCCGACACCGCTGATCGGCAGCAGCACTACCGCGACCCAGACCCAGCGGAAAAACCCTTGAAACACTTCCACCCACAGCTTCAAGCGGGCAGGGCCTTCCAGCGCTTTCATGGCGGCGGGGCGCAAGACCATCCAGGCGAAAAACATGCCGCCCACCCACACTAGGGCTGACAGGACATGCAGGGTATAAACGATGCCAAAAGGTGTCATTGGGGTACTCCGTTCTGCGCGGGATTAATTAGCGGGGTATGATAGCCGCCATCCGAAACCACTGAAAATTTATCCAGCGTTTTTAGCGCCCGACAATTCATGATCAGCACCGAACTCAAAACCACGATCCAGGGCGCCTATTCGCGTTTTCTCGAAGCCAAGAGCCTCAAGCCGCGCTACGGACAACGCCTGATGATCGCCGAAATTGCCAAGGTCCTCGGGGATATCGACACCGACGACGAAGGTCGGCGCAGTGGCGACCCCGCGATTGTCGCGGTGGAAGCCGGCACCGGTACCGGCAAAACCGTGGCCTACAGCCTGGCGGCGATCCCCACCGCCAAGGCTGCGGGCAAACGCCTGGTGATCGCCACGGCCACCGTCGCCCTGCAAGAGCAGATCGTCTACAAGGATTTGCCCGACCTGATGCGCAACAGCGGGCTGAATTTCAGCTTCGCATTAGCCAAGGGCCGTGGGCGCTACATGTGCCTGTCCAAGCTCGACATGTTGCTGCAGGAAGGCCACGCACAAACGGCCACGGCGCAGCTGTTCGAAGAAGAAGGCTTCAAGATCGAGGTCGACGAGGCCAGTCAGAAGCTGTTCACCAGCATGATCGAAAAACTCGCCGGCAATAAATGGGACGGCGACCGCGACAGTTGGTCCACGGCGCTGGAAGATGCCGACTGGGCGCGCCTGACCACCGATCATAGCCAGTGCACCAACCGCCATTGCCCGAACTTCGGCCAGTGCGCCTTTTACAAGGCCCGCGAAGGCATGGGCAAGGTCGACGTGATCGTCACCAACCACGACATGGTGCTGGCCGACCTGGCCCTGGGCGGCGGTGCCGTGCTGCCGGACCCGCGCGACACCATCTACGTGTTCGACGAAGGCCATCACCTGCCAGACAAGGCCATCGGCCACTTCGCCCATTACACGCGGCTGCGTTCCACCGCCGACTGGCTGGAAACCACCGCGAAAAACCTCACCAAACTGCTGGCCCAGCACCCGCTGCCCGGCGATTTGGGCAAGTTGATCGAGCAAGTGCCGGAACTGGCCCGCGAGATCAAGACCCAACAACAATTCATGTTCACCGCCTGCGAGCAGGTCGCCGACTTCAAACCCGGCGAAGACGTCGAAGGCCGCGAGCGGCCGCGTCACCGCTTCGTCGGTGGAGTGATTCCCGAGCACATGCGCGAGATGGGTGTCGAGTTGAAGAAGGGCTTTGCCCGGCTTACCGACCTGTTCACCCGGCTCACCGAGTTGCTCAAGGAAGGCATGGACGGCGAGGTCAACATCGGCATCGCCAGTAATCAGGCCGAAGAGTGGTACCCACTGTTCGGTAGCCTGTTGTCCCGTTCTTCGGGCAACTGGGAATTGTGGGTGGCGTTCACCGCTGAAGACCCGGAAGACAACCCGCCCATGGCCCGTTGGCTGACGTTGGCCGAAAGCGGTTCGCTGTTCGACATCGAGGTCAACGCCAGCCCGATCCTTGCCGCAGAAATGCTCCGGCGCAACCTGTGGAACGTCGCTTACGGCGCGTTGGTGACCTCGGCCACCCTGACGGCCCTCGGCACTTTCGACCGTTTCCGCATGCGCGCCGGTCTGCCGAAAAAAGCCGTGACCGCCGTGGTCCCGAGCCCGTTTCACCACGCCGACGCCGGCGTGCTGCGAGTGCCGGACCTGAAAGCCGATCCGCGGGATGCACCGGCCCACACCGCGGCGATCATTCGGGATCTGCCGCAACTGGTTGAAGGCTCCCGGGGCACGCTGGTGCTGTTCTCTTCCCGCAAACAGATGCAGGACGTGTTCGACGGCCTCGACCGCGACTGGCGCAAGCAAGTGTTCATTCAAGGCAACCTGTCGAAGCAGGAAACCTTGAACAAGCACAAGGCGCGTGTCGATGGCGGGGACTCCAGTGTGCTGTTCGGCCTCGCGAGTTTTGCCGAAGGGGTCGACTTGCCCGGCGCGTACTGCGAGCACGTGGTCATCGCGAAGATTCCGTTCTCGGTGCCGGATGATCCCGTCGAAGCCGCATTGGCGGAATGGATCGAGGCCCGTGGCGGCAATCCGTTCATGGAAATCTCCGTACCGGATGCCTCGCTGAAACTGGTCCAGGCCTGCGGTCGCTTGCTGCGGACCGAAGAAGACCGCGGCACCATCACCTTGCTCGACCGACGTCTGGTCACCCAGCGTTACGGCAAAGCCATCCTCAATGCGCTGCCGCCGTTCCGTCGCGAAATTTCCTGATACACCGGTGGGCACATTTGCCCGCCGCGTTGTCTATCTCTCTACCATCGCTTTTCCACTGACCCTTGAAGGTCGTTAGGGAGAACCACGTTCCTATGATTCGCCGTTCGTTGCCCGCTGTATTTGCCCTGATGTTCGCAGCCCCTTTGCTGGCGGCCCCCGCCGGCCAACAGACGCTGTTCAACTTTGTACGCCCCGCTGACGTGGTCCAGGTGGCGACTCAGGACGCCAGCCTGCCGCAATCCAATGCTGAGCAAACAGCCGAAGGCGAAGTGTTGCGCCGGGTGACGTTCAACCCGGTGGCCCAGCCGAGTTTGCGTTTGACCCCGCAAACCGGTGCCTGGGACTGGTCGCAGTCGGGCGCCATGAGCCTGCGAATCCAGAGTGCAATGGATTGGGCCGTGACCCTGTACGTGAAAATCCAGAGCAATGACGGCAAGACGCTGGTCAGTCGCGTCGATTTGCCGGCCGGCCCGGCGCAGACCTTGCTGGTGCCGTTGGTGGCAAGCTCATCGTTGAGCCAGGGCATGAAAGCCGGGCCGCCGATGCCGATGACGGTCGACGGCCAGCGCATTTTGCTGGCAAGCAGTGCCGGTGAACTGGATCGCAGCCAGGTGGTGTCGGTGACCCTGTCGATGGATCAGCCGAAAGTGGCCCAGAACATCTTGCTCGAACGTTTTGGCGTGCAGGACGGTGACGCCGTGACCCAAGCCGTTTATGGCGGATTGGTAGATGCTTACGGTCAGTCAACCCGGGCCAAATGGCCGGAAAAGGTCAGTAGCGATGAACAATTGAAAAGCGCCGCCGCCAAAGAACAGCAACAACTGAAAACCTGGCTGGCCGAGCGCGAAAAAACCTCCCTGGACACTTTCGGTGGCTGGACCAAAGGCCCGACGTTCAAGGCCAGCGGCTTTTTCCGCACCGAGAAACGCGACGGTCGCTGGTACCTGGTGACGCCGCAAGGTCATCCGTTCTATTCGCTTGGGGTCAATACCGTGACCCCGGACGTCAACCAGACCTACGTCGCCGGCCGTGAGTGGATGTTCGAGACCCTGCCAAAACCCGACGAGCCGCTGGCTAGCCATTTTGGCGAAGGTGATAACCGTGGCGGCAACGGCGCCGATCAGGGCCGTAGCTACAACGCCGGGCGCTGGTACGATTTTTACGGCGCCAACTTGCAGCGGCTGTATGGCGAACCGTGTGCGCTGGGCAGCGATACCAAGGCCGGTGTCGCCGAAGCGGCCAAGGCCGACGCGGTTGAAGCGACGGTCGAGAAGGCTGCCGAGCAACCCGTTACGCCTTCGACTGCCGAAGCCGGTGTCGCTGAAGCGGCCAAGACCGGTGCCGCCGAAGCGACCGAGGCGAAAGCGCTTGAGCAGAAACCCGCAGAACCCTGCAAAGCAGTGGTGGATGAACAACGCTGGACCGGCCACACCCTGGATCGCCTGCAAGCCTGGGGCTTTAACACTATCGGCAACTGGAGCGCCCCGGCGCTCGGCGATGCTGATCGCGTGCCGTACACCTTGCCGTTGTCGATCGTCGGCGATTACGCCAGCATCAGCACCGGCACCGACTGGTGGGGCGGCATGCCCGACCCGTTCGATCCGCGTTTCGCCATGGCCACCGAACGCGCCGTGGCCATCGCCGCCCGTGATCATCGCGACGACCCATGGCTGATCGGCTACTACGCCGACAACGAATTGGCCTGGGCCGGTCCCGGTGACGACCCGAGAGCCCGTTACGCGTTGGCTTATGGCACCTTGAAAATGACCACCGACGTGCCGGCCAAACGCGCGTTCCTCAAGCAACTGCGCGACAAATACCGCAATCAGGCGGGGCTGTCCAAGGCGTGGGGCATCGACTTGCCGGCGTGGGAACTGATGGAAGACCCGGGATTCGTGCCGCCGCTGCCAAGCGCTGACCACCCGGAAATCGAGGCCGACTTCAAATACTTCCAGAAGGTCTTCGCTGATACCTACTTCAAGACCATCTCCGACTCGCTCAAGTGGCACGCGCCGAACCAGCTGTTGCTGGGCGGTCGTTTCGCCATCAGCACCCCGGAAGCCGTGGATTCCTGCGCCCAGTATTGCGACGTATTGAGCTTCAACATGTACACCCTGCAACCGCAGGACGGCTACGACTTGGCCAAGCTGCGCAGCCTCGATAAACCGGTGCTGATCACTGAGTTCAACTTCGGCTCGGCGGATCGCGGCCCGTTCTGGGGCGGCGTGACGCAACTGGCCAAGGAAGAAGACCGTGGGCCGGCTTACGCGAACTTCCTCAAGCAGGCGCTGAGCGAACCTTCGATTGTCGGTGTGCATTGGTTCCAGTACCTGGACCAACCGGTGACCGGGCGTTTGCTGGACGGTGAGAATGGTCACTTTGGTCTGGTGGGGATTACGGATCTGCCGTTCCAGGGTTTTATCGATTCTGTGCGCAAGAGCAACCTGGCGGCTGTCGATCAGTTGGGCAAAGAGGCCGCGAAAGCGGCGGCCGAGGCAGACAAGGCCAGCCACGATGCCGAAGGCGGCAGAAAGGCCGAGGCCGGCAAAGGCCCGGGCAGGGGAGCCGGTGGGCATTCTGGCCAAGGGCACTGAGTCCTGAAATACCGCGTCATCGTTCTTCGCGAGCAGGCTCGCTCCCACACTGAATCTGCGGTCCACCAAAGATCCCTTGTGGGAGCGAGCCTGCTCGCGAAGCGTCATCAGCATCAACGATATCTTCAAACAAGCCGATAACCGCCCAGCCCAACCCTGTTCCCAAAACGGCTAATGGCTGGAACAATGCGGGCCACTTTGTATAGCGATTATCCGGGAGCAATGCGGGTGCAGATTCAGGGTCATTACGAGCTCAAGTTCGAAGCCGTGCGCGAAGCTTTCGCGGCGCTGTTCGACGATCCTCAGGAACGTGGCGCAGCCTTGTGTATCCAGGTCGGCGGTGAAACCGTCCTCGACCTCTGGGCCGGCACTGCCGACAAGGATGGCAGCGAAGCCTGGCACAGTGACACCATCGCCAACCTGTTCTCCTGCACCAAGACCTTCACTGCGGTCACGGCCCTGCAACTGGTGGCTGAAGGCAAGCTGCAGCTGGACGCCCCGGTTGCCCGCTATTGGCCCGAATTTGCCGCCGCCGGCAAAGAATCCGTGACCCTGCGCCAATTGCTCTGCCATCAGGCAGGCTTGCCGGCGTTGCGCGAATTGCTGGCGCCGGAAGCGCTTTACGACTGGCAAACCATGGTCGACGCCCTCGCGGCCGAAGCGCCGTGGTGGACGCCGGGCCAAGGCCACGGCTACGCCGCGATCACTTACGGCTGGCTGGTGGGCGAGTTGCTGCGCCGCGCCGACGGTCGTGGGCCGGGAGAATCCATCGTGGCGCGGATCGCCAAGCCATTGGGCCTGGATTTCCATGTCGGCCTGGCCGATGAAGAATTCCATCGCGTGGCGCACATCGCGCGTGGCAAGGGTAATGTCGGCGATGCTGCCGCCCAGCGCCTGCTGCAAGTGACCATGCGCGAACCGACCGCCATGACCACCCGGGCTTTCACCAATCCGCCGTCGATCATGACCAGCACCAACAAACCCGAATGGCGGCGCATGCAGCAACCCGCTGCCAATGGCCATGGCAATGCACGCAGCCTGGCTGGGTTCTACGCCGGCCTGCTGGATGGCAGCCTGCTCGAAGGCGAGATGCTCGACGAGTTGACCCGCGAACACAGCCTCGGCGACGACAAGACTTTATTGACCCGGACCCGCTTCGGTCTGGGTTGCATGCTCGATCAACCGGACGTTCCCAACGCGACCTACGGCCTCGGCCCGCGTGCGTTCGGCCATCCGGGCGCTGGCGGCTCCATCGGTTTTGCTGACCCGGAACACGATGTAGCCTTCGGTTTTGTGACAAATACCCTGGGGCCGTACGTCTTGATGGATCCACGCGCGCAGAAGCTTGCGCGAGTACTGGCCACTTGTCTGTAAAACCCGCTCAAAGGTTCCAGTACCGGAACCCGGCAGCCTTTTCGGTTTCAAAGCGTCAGTTTGTGCGGGCCGCTTCGGTCTGACTTTTCATTACTTCATTTTTCGTGGATATCCGATGTCATCCAAACCAACTCTCGCCCTGGCCCTGTGCTTTGCTATCACCGGTTGTGCACAGACCCCAAAAAGTGATTCCGATGGTGGCAGCTGGTGGCCGTTCGGTTCGTCCGACAAAGTCGCCGCTAAAGAACCGGCTCCAGCTCCAGCCGCGGCCCCAGCTCCGTCCCCGCTGAAACCTGCTGCCACCGCACCCGTTGCCAAAAGTGAGAGCGCCAGCCCTTGGTACTGGCCGTTTGGTTCCGATGATGCCGCTGCCAAGACCGCTGCCAAGCCTGAAGTAAAACCTGAAGCCAAACCGGTCCCGGTCGCCAAGGCTGATGCCGACGCGGGTAACTCGTGGTGGTGGCCGTTCGGCGGCAAGGATCAGAGCGCTGCCAAAGTTGCGCCAATCGACCCGAAAGTCACCCAGGCCTGGCTCGACGACTACGAACCGCGTCTGCGCGAAGCGATCAAGGACAGCAATCTGCAACTTGAACGCCGCGAAAACGTGTTGGTAGTGACCGCACCGGTAGAAGGCTCCTTCAACCCGGATCGTCCAGCCATGCTGCTGCCGGTCACCCTCGGTCCGTTCACCCGTGTCGCGAAAATCCTCGAAGTCGATCCGAAAACGGCCGTGCTGGTACTCGGTCACAGTGATACGACGGGTGCCGCACCGGCCAACGTGAAACTGAGCCAGGAACGTGCACAAGCCGTCGCCGCCATCTTCCGTCTCAGCGGTTTGCAGCGTGATCGCCTGATGCTCCGCGGTATGGGCGGTGACGCTCCGCGTGCGGCCAACGACAGTGTTGAAGGTCGTGCCTTGAACCGTCGCGTGGAATTGCTGGTGACCCCGCAGAACACCATGGTGGCGCTGCTGGCCAAGTACAACATGCCGGCCCCGGCGCCAGTGACCCTGATCGCGGCCAAGGACATCAAGCCAGTGGCAACTCCGGTCACCCCTGCGCCAGCGGCGAAGAAAGCAGCTGTACCGGCGACCAAAAAGGCCCCGGCCAAGAAAGCCACCGCCAAGAAGGCACCTGCTAAAACTGCAACGCCGGCGAAGAAGACGGTGCCAGCCAAAGCCGTTGCCGACGCCAAGAAAGTCGACGTCGCAGCTGACGCCACCAAAAAGTGATTCGTTAACCAAAAGGAATGCACCATGACCCAAGGCCTGGCTGATATGCGTCGTGACTACACCCGTGATGGCCTGACCGAGGCGCAAGCCCCGGCGGAGCCGTTCGGGCTGTTCCACCAATGGTTCGCCGACGCGGTGAAAACCGAGCAAGCGCCGGTGGAGGCGAACGCCATGACCTTGGCGACGGTCGATCAGGACGGTCGACCTCATTGCCGCATTCTGTTGCTCAAGGGGCTGGACGAGCACGGTTTTACGTTTTTCACGAACTACGACAGTGCCAAGGGGCAGCATCTGGCGGCGAATCCGTTCGCGGCCATGACCTTTTTCTGGCCGGCCCTGGAGCGCCAGGTACGTATCGAAGGTCGGGTGGTGAAGGTCTCGCCGCAAGAGTCCGATGCATATTTCCAGGTACGTCCACTGGGTAGCCGTCTCGGTGCCTGGGCGTCACCGCAGAGCCGGGTGATTGCCGATCGTGCCGAACTGGAAGCGCTGCTCAAGAACACCGAGCAACGTTTCAGCGATACAGCGCCGCACTGCCCGGATCACTGGGGCGGATATCGCTTGCTGCCGGAACGCATCGAGTTCTGGCAGGGCCGTGCGAGCCGCCTGCATGATCGCCTCAACTACCGCCTACAGGGTGCCGACTGGATTCTTGAACGTCTGGCACCCTAGGCAGTCTACCGTTCGGGATACCCTGCTGCAGCGGCCTCAAGCCACTGGGGCAGGTCCCGGCGCTTGATTTTCTGGGCGTGAGCGTTCGCCAGTTGCTGGAGCATGAAAGCTTTTTTCTGTTCGTCCTTCCCAGCCAAAGCCAATGCCAGGTCACGGTCCATCCAGCGTTTTATCCGCACGTACAGCCACCAATGGAAGTACAGACCAGCGACGGTAGTGATGAAAACGATGAAGTAATCCATGAAGATCCTTGGGGCGTAAATGTGCAGGGGCGCCTGTACCGGGCCTGAATCAAAACATTTTTATCCCGGCCATGCCGTGACAGGCGTCAAGCTGCGGGGTTTAATGAATACCTGTCCTTTGGAGTTGATGCTATGCGTAAGTCTGTTTTGTTGGTTGCTTCCTTTTCCACGATGGCGATGTTGCTCACTGGCTGCCAATCCAGCCTGACCGGTGACTCCTACTCCCGTGATGAAGCGCGTCGTGTGCAAACGATTCGCATGGGCACCATCGAAGCGCTGCGCCCAGTGAAAATCGAAGGCACTAAAACCCCAATCGGCGGCATCGCCGGTGCTGCGGTCGGCGGTGTTGGCGGCAGCGCCATCGGCGGCGGCAAAGGCAGCATCGTTGCCGCAGTCATCGGCGCAGTCGCCGGCGGCCTGGTAGGTTCGGCGGCCGAAGAAGGCCTGACCCGCACCCAAGGCGTCGAAATCACCGTTCGCGAAGACGACGGCAGCATGCGCGCCTATGTTCAGCAAGTTCAGGAGAATGAAGTGTTCCGCGTTGGCGAGCGGGTGCGGATTGCTACTGTTGATGGTACGAGCCGCGTTTCGCACTAAGCGGGAATGGGCAAAGAAAAACCCCGATCAGGTGACTGGTCGGGGTTTTTTTGTCTGTGGCTTCGTACTTCTTCGATTACCAGTTTTCGCGGTAGTCAAAAGAGATTTGGTAGTCAGAATCGGTGATTTCAATCGTGTGGCGGAAGTAAGGTTGGATAATGGCGGCCCATTGGCTACCCACATTGAAACCTCCGTTGTTAATGTTGTTCTCTACGGGAATTCCGAGAGCATTAAGTACTGATTCATCGTCGCCCAGATCATCAGAGAATTCTTCGCCCTCAAAATTTTCCGTTTGCTTGTGAAACCATTCCAGCCTTAGTTTTAACCCCATCGTCGCTCACCTGTTACCGGATCACTGTGCAGCGCGGGTTCCGATGAAATACTCCAAACCTTCAGGAAAATCGACTTTTAGTAGCAGTGCTATTTGAAGGATTTGACTGTCGGTTAGCTCAAGTTCACCAGGTTCTAGTTCTTCAAATGTTTTAGATTCGGTCAATTGGGCCAATTCCTCATTCAGCTCAGCATCTCTGATGCTAAGTTCGAACTGCAGCGAGTCGTCTTGTTTTTCGTCGGGGTAAAAACCGGTGATCGATAGGTAACGCATGGTGTTTTTCTCTTGTGTCATTTTGAGGTCCTTCTGCCTGGTTTCGCTTTTTTTGTGCGTTTACCTGTTATGTGATTGAACTCGCCCAAATGCACTCCGAATTTATCGTACTGCTCTACGGCGCCGCTTTTTGAGTCCCACTCATATATTCGGCCTCTACGGTCAAGCCACCGGGCTCGCTTTTTGCCCCCGCCTTGAACCGAGACCTTCGGCTTGACCCTGGATGCATCGGGAAACCCTGGGAGCGTTTCGGGATCTTCGTAGTATTTATGATCGCCAGGCAACGACAGAACAATGTAAACCGGCCTCACCCCCGACCCCACCGGGAATACAAGAATGAAATCCTTGTACTCAGGTGGATACACCGGGTTCACGATAATGCTGGCCGCCGCCGGCGTCGGCGGATACACCCAGATATGCGGCGCTTGCGGTGCTGCCTCCAGCGCTGGAATGCCGAGGGTGTCCGAGCCATCCACGGCCGGTGTCCAGATCAGTTCAACGCCTTCCCCGAGATCCGCCACCTGCTGGCTGCCGCGCAGTGTGAACTGCACGACATCGACCATTTCCCAATAGCGATTCTTGCCGGTGTAGAACCCGTAGCCCTTGAGGCTGCCGTCAGCCTGTTGCTCGACCTGCAAACGAACGCGGGTTCTGGCCTGTTTCAGGGCACGCAGTTGATCTTCGGTATAGAGCGCGCTATCACCCAGGCTCGGCGTCCAGAACAAGGCGACGACACCGGCCAAGGTGGCGGCAGTGGCAGCCTCAAGTACCAATAAAGGTGCAGCGAGCGTCGGGGCTCTAAGTGCCAGTCGACCAATGCCGAGGGAGACGGTACTGCCACTGATGGTTTCGAGATTCAACAGCCCGGCATCGTCTGCATCACGAGCACCGAGCCAGGCAATTTCGCCGTAATCCTTGAGGCTGTCGGTCGGAACCACACCCGAAGGATTCGAGTAATCGATTATGGCGTCCGGCAGGTTGCAGGACTTGGCGAAGACGCATCCCGCACGAGGGATGTCGGGTTTTTTCGTCGAGGCCTGAAGACGATCTTCAAAAGCCTGCTGCCGGGCGAGCATGGCGTCGTAAGCGCTTTGTCGCGCATCGCGCTGAGCCAGTTCGGTGGCCGACATGAAGCGGTGGGTGACGTGATGACCGTCACCGGAGGGTGGGTTTTGAACCCTGGGTACTTCCTTGTTGCCAGCCACTGATCTTCCTTGCGTTCGTCCGTCGACAGCCCCCGATAAAGGGACTGTGCGACGTTAACGAACGAGGTGGATCGTGGCTGTAGGACGAGTCCTTGATGCTGCTAGGAGCGTTCTCTTTCGTTCAGGATTGCAACACGGCGCTCTTGCGACTCGCCATCGCGGTCACTGCATAACCGATCAATGCCGCGAGAATCGAGCCGGTCAGAATGCCCATCCGGTCCATCCCGGCGTAGTCGCTGACGCCTGGTTCAAATGCCAGGGAGCCGACAAACAGGCTCATGGTGAAACCGATCCCGCAGAGAATCGATACCCCCAGCACATGGCCCCAGTTGGCGCCTTGGGGCAGGGCGGCGATGCCGATTTTCACCGCCAGCCAGGTCAGGCCGAACACGCCAACGGTTTTACCCAGCAGCAGGCCGGTGGCGATGCCCATTGGGACGTGGTGGGTGAAGCTTTCAACGGTGACGCCGCTCAGGGACAGGCCGGCGTTGGCGAAGGCGAACAGCGGCAGGATGCCGTAAGCCACCCACGGGTGCAGGGCGTGTTCAAGGGTCAGCAGTGGTGAAGACTCGGCGTTTTTGGTGCGCAGCGGAATGCAGAACGCCAGGGTCACACCAGCCAACGTGGCGTGGACGCCGCTCTTGAGTACGCAGACCCAGAGGATCAAGCCGATGATCATGTACGGTCCAAGCTTCACCACGCCGAGCCGGTTCATGGCGATCAGCGCGATGATGCAGGCGGCCGCCAGCGCCAGCGACAGCGTCGACAGGGTTCCGGAATAGAAGATCGCGATGACGATGATCGCGCCCAGGTCGTCGATGATCGCCAGGGTCATCAGGAACAGCTTCAGCGATACCGGCACGCGCTTGCCGAGCAAGGCGAGTACGCCGAGGGCAAAGGCGATGTCGGTGGCCATCGGGATGGCCCAGCCGCCCAAGGCTGCCGGGTCGTCACGGTTCAGAAACCAGTAGAGCAGCGCCGGCACGACCATACCGCCAATCGCCGCGGCGCCGGGCAGGACGATTTGCGAAGGGTTCGACAGCTGGCCGTCGAGGACTTCGCGCTTTACTTCCAGGCCGATCAGCAGGAAGAACATTGCCATCAGGCCGTCGTTGATCCACAGCAGTAACGGCTTGGCGATTTTCAGCGCGCCGATCTGAGCGACGACAGGGGTGTCCAGCAGCCCGCTATAAAGCCACGAAAGCGACGAATTGTTGATGATTAAAGCCAGGGCTGCCGCGGCGATCAGTAACAGACCGCTGGCAGCTTCCAACTGAAAGAAACGCGTGAAAGTGCTACGCAGAGGCAAGGTCGCTCTCCATCGATGAATTCAAAAGGTGGCACACCCTAACCCGTACTGTTAGTTGTTAAAACAAAAGTTATATTCTTTTTTGTTATATGCCGTAACAACGTGAAGGACGGGACCGGGCTTGAGCCTAGCAGTTGCCGGCCGTATTGAACGTCAGCTGTACCTGTGCGGGATGTAGGTTTTTTCCTAAGCTTGAAGGCTGAGCCTTACAAAAAGGCCGACTCAACGAGAAAACGATCATGAGCGACAACCGACAGTGGGCCCGCGAAGCCATCCGGATCATCGAGGCGGACTTCCAGCGCAGCGCCGATACCCACCTGATCCCCTTGCCGCTGCCGGGTTTTCCGGGCATCGAGTTGTATTTCAAGGATGAATCCAGCCATCCCACCGGTAGCCTCAAGCATCGCCTGGCGCGCTCATTGTTTCTGTATGCGTTGTGTAACGGCTGGCTCAAGCCGGGTGCGCCGGTGATCGAGGCATCCAGCGGTTCGACGGCGATTTCCGAGGCGTACTTCGCCAACTTGCTGGGTTTGCCCTTCATTGCGGTGATGCCAGCGACCACCTCGAAAGAGAAGATCGCGCAAATTGCGTTCTATGGCGGCAAGAGTCATCTGGTTGACGACCCGACCCAGATCTACGCCGAGTCCGAACGATTGGCGCGCGAGCATGACGGTCATTTCATTGACCAGTTCACCTATGCCGAACGCGCCACCGACTGGCGTGCGAACAACAACATCGCCGAATCGATCTTCCATCAGATGCGTTTCGAAAAGCACCCTGAGCCGAGCTGGCTGATCTCCAGCCCCGGCACCGGCGGCACCACCGCAACGCTGGGGCGTTACGTGCGTTATCGCCAGCATTGCACCCGCGTGCTGTGCGCCGATGCCGAGCGTTCGGTGTTTTTCGATTACTACCAGACCGGCGATGCCAGCCTGCGCCTGGAGTGCGGCTCGCGGATCGAAGGCATTGGCCGGCCACGGGTGGAAGCGTCGTTCCTGCCCAAGGTGATTGATGCCATGGTCAAAGTGCCGGACGCGTTGTCCCTGGCGGCCATGCACTATCTGGCGCAGCGATTGGGTCGGCGAGTGGGCGGGTCGAGCGGGACCAATCTGATCGGCGCCTTGATGGCGGCTCAGCAGATGGCCGCGGCGGGGGAGTCGGGTTCGATCGTGGCGATTCTGTGTGATGGCGGCGAACGTTATGCCACCACGTACTACGATCAGGATTGGCTCAACGGCCAAGGGTATGAGTTGAGTGGTTTGATGGCGATGGTGGCGGCGAGTGTCGAGCGTGGTGAGGCGCTCCCATCGACGGTACTGCGCGCCAACATCTGACACACCGAAGACCCAATGTGGGAGCGAGCCTGCTCGCGAAAGCGGTAGATCAGTCAACATCTCTGTTGAATGTTAATCCGTCTTCGCGAGCAGGCTCGCTCCCACAGGGGGGATGTTTGTCAGACATCGAGGCCTAGGATGTCGCGAGCCACGGCTTCGGCAATCCGAATACCATCCACACCCGCCGACAGAATCCCGCCCGCATAACCCGCGCCTTCACCGGCCGGGAACAAGCCCTTCACGTTCAGACTCTGCATCGACTCATTACGCGTAATGCGCAGTGGCGACGAGGTGCGTGTCTCGATCCCGGTCAATACCGCGTCATGCAGCGAGTAACCGCGAATCTGCTTCTCGAACGCCGGCAGCGCTTCACGAATCGCTTCAATGGCAAACGCCGGCAAAGCCAACGCCAAATCACCCAAAGCAACGCCCGGCTTGTAGGACGGCTCAACACTGCCCAACTCAGTTGACGGCTTACCGGCAATGAAGTCGCCGACCAGTTGCGCCGGCGCTTCATAGTTGCTGCCGCCCAGCACAAACGCATGGGATTCCAGGCGTTCCTGCAATTCGATGCCGGCCAGCGGGCCGCCTGGGTAATCGACTTCCGGGGTGATGCCGACGACGATCCCGGAGTTGGCGTTGCGTTCGTTACGCGAGTACTGGCTCATGCCGTTGGTGACCACACGGTTCGGCTCGGACGTCGCCGCGACCACGGTGCCGCCCGGGCACATGCAGAAGCTGTAGACCGAACGACCGTTCTTGGCGTGGTGAACCAGTTTGTAATCGGCCGCCCCGAGTTTCGGGTGGCCGGCGTACTTGCCCAACCGAGCGCGGTCGATCAGCGACTGCGGGTGTTCAATGCGGAAACCCACCGAAAACGGCTTGGCTTCCATGAACACGCCACGGCCGTGGAGCATGCGGAAAGTGTCCCGGGCACTGTGGCCGAGGGCAAGAATCACGTGTTTCGAATGGATCTGCTCGCCGCCATTGAGCTCGACGCCGACCAGTTGACCATCCTCGATCAACACATCGGTGACGCGTTGCTGGAAGCGGACTTCGCCGCCCAGCGCGCGAATCTGCTCACGCATGTTTTCCACCACGCCGGTCAGACGGAACGTACCGATGTGCGGTTTGCTGACGTAGAGGATTTCGTCCGGCGCACCGGCCTTGACGAACTCGTGCAGGACTTTGCGGCCGATGAATTTCGGGTCTTTGATCTGGCTGTAGAGCTTGCCGTCGGAGAAAGTCCCCGCACCGCCTTCACCGAACTGCACGTTCGATTCCGGGTTCAGCACGCTTTTACGCCACAGGCCCCACGTGTCCTTGGTGCGCTGGCGCACTTCGGTGCCGCGTTCGAGGATGATCGGCTTGAAGCCCATTTGCGCGAGCAACAGCCCGGCGAAAATCCCGCACGGCCCGAAACCGACGACCACAGGGCGTTGCTGCAGATCGGCCGGCGCGTGGCCGACCACTTTGTAGCTGACATCCGGCGCCACGTTGACGTTACGGTCATCGGCGAATTTGTGCAGTATCGCGGCCTCATCCTTGGCGGTGAGGTCGATGGTGTAGATGAAGCACAGTTCGGAGGACTTTTTGCGCGCATCGTAGCTGCGCTTGAACAAGGTGAAATCGAGCAGGTCATCGCTGGCGATGCCCAGGCGCTGCACGATGGCAGGGCGCAGGTCTTCTTCGGGATGGTCGATCGGCAACTTCAGTTCAGTGATTCGTAACATGGCAAGACCCGGTTCGCGGGGCGCACAACTGCGCCAAGGCGTTGGAAACCGGTGATTATAAGCCCCAAAGACGGATTCCGTGAGGCTTAAACGATCAGTCGTTACGCGCACCACCGAAATACGCGCAACCGCGCTGTACCTGGCCATTGATGCGCAGTTCGGCGCTCATGTGCTGGACGCTGCCAGTGGTGCTGTCGGTGCATCGTTGCGGCGCAACCCACAGTTCAATGTGTTGGTTATTGGCTTCGGTGCTGAGGTTGAAACGGCCGTCGCCCAGCTGTTCTTCCACATAAGGGACGGCCAGGGGCGGTTGACCGGCGAGATCGATGACCATGCCTTTGCCGCTGACCTTGACGTTCCACTCAGGCGAGTGACCGGCCGCGCGCAGAATCTGCAGTTTGAAATTGGGATCGTCGCACGCCGTGCCCGAGCGCTCGACGCGGTACAGCTGCTCGAGATCGAGGCGGCTGTCGACGATGCGCCCGCGCACATCGGCAAACAACTTGCCCTGTTTATCAGCCAGGGACGCAGCCTGTTGCAGCACGCTGGTGCCGCCAGTGTCGTTGACCACATAGCTGCTGGTTGCATTGCAGGGCTGGAACAGCAACTTGCCGTCCGCCGCCGTCAATTGGCCTTGCATGCGGGTCTGACCCGCGTGGGAGGCGCTTTCACGCGGGCCATCAAACAACTGACAGGCGGCAAACAGCGGCAGCAGGGCAACGACGACTAACGAACGGGCAACACGCATCTTTGGCTCTCCAGACAAGTGTCGCCACGTTACTCAGGCACGCCTGCGATCACAAGGCTTGTGTGCCAGGGATTGAGTTGCCGGGTGCGTCCCAGCATAGTGGCGCCCTTGTCCAGGATCGGGCCCACTTGCGCATGAACCAACACCTGTCTGTTTTCCCAAAACGGCTGTACGCACTGGATGCGCTACGTGGTATCGCGGCGTTGGCGGTGGTGTTCTGGCATTGGCAGCACTTCTTTTTTCAAGGGGCGTTGCCAGGCCCGCTGCAAACCGAACAGCAACCTTTCTATAGCGTTTTCGCCTTGTTTTATCGACACGGTGGCGATGCGGTTGCGCTGTTCTTCAGCTTGTCCGGGTTCATCTTTTTCTGGTTGTTCGGCCAGGCCGTGGCGCGCAGGGACGTGAGCGGAAAACAGTTCTTCATCGAGCGTTTCAGCCGCATCTATCCGCTGCATCTGGCGACCTTCGCCGCTGTTGCGCTATTACAGATGATCTACACACGGTACACGGGGAACGCTTTTGTCTATCCGTTCAACGATCTCTATCACGGCGTGTTGAACGTGTTTCTCGCCCCGGCCTGGGGATTGGAACAAGGCTGGTCATTCAACGCCCCGGCCTGGTCGATTTCGGTTGAGGTGTTGCTCTACGCGGCATTTTTCCTGCTGTGGCGCTATTCGCCCCTGCCCATGCTGATCAGCCTTTTCTTGATCGCCGTGGCCGCTTACGTGTTTCCTGCGCAGTACAAAATCACGCTGGGCGTGTTCAGCTTTTTCTGCGGTGGTGTTGGCTATGTGTGGGTGACGTGGCTGCTGCAACGGATGCCAACGCGCTGGGTGGGAATGGGTTTGACGATAGGGTGTGTGGCGGGGTGGTGGTGGTTCGGTGCTGATCAGCCGTTGATCAAGTTTGCGCTGTTGTTCCCGCTGACGATCATGGCCATTGCAGCCTGTCATCAGATCCTGGAACCGATTGCCCGGCGCCTGGCATGGCTGGGGGATATCAGTTACGCCTCCTATTTGCTGCACTTCCCTCTGCAAATTATCGCCGCGCTGCTGGCCGATAAATTCTTTGCGGGGCGAAGTGTCTTTTATCAGCCGTGGACGCTGCTGCTGTTCTTTGCAGTACTGATCAGTGTCAGCCTGATCTGCCATCGCTGGTTCGAACGGCCAATGCAACAGTGGCTGCGCAAGTTTGGGCGCGAGCGCCTGGCGAGCGGCGTGATCGCTCGCCAGTAACGCCTGTCAGCGAGGACGGTCAGCCGACGTGAAACGTCTGACCTGTCTGCAAGCCTTCCACGCTTTTGGCGTAGGCCAATGCCACATCGGCTGCGGGAACCGGTTTGAACCCACGGAAGTAAGGCGCGTATTTGCCCATGGCTTCCAGCAGCACATTCGGGCTGATCGAGTTCACGCGCAGGCCGCGAGGCAGTTCGATGGCGGCAGCTCGGACAAAGCTGTCCAGCGCACCGTTGACCAACGCTGCCGAGGCGCCGCTGCGAATCGGGTCGTGGCTGAGCACGCCGGTGGTGAAGGTGAACGAGGCGCCGTCATTGGCGAACTCGCGACCGATCAGCAACAAATTGACCTGGCCCATCAGTTTGTCTTTGAGGCCGAGGGCGAAGCTGTCTTCGCTCATTTCATCCAGTGGTGCGAAGGTTACGTTACCCGCCGCGCAGATCAGGGCATCGAACTTGCCGGTCTGTTCGAACAGCTTGCGGATCGAGGCGCTGTCGCTGATATCCACTTGAAAGTCGCCACTGTTGCGGCCGATGCGGATGATCTCGTGACGCTGGGACAGTTCCTTGTCGACGGCCGAGCCGATGGTGCCGCTAGCGCCTATCAATAGAATTTTCATCGTGCTGATTCTCGATTGGTTGAAAGTGACCTCAGTCTAGAGTGGTTTTTTCTGTTGATAAGCGCACTAATAGGCAACCTTTGGTTTTCAAATGGAAACAATCCATGAGCGAGATGGATGACCTGGCGGCGTTCGCGGTATTGATCGAAGCCGGCAGTTTTACCTTGGCAGCGCAGCAACTGGGTTGCAGCAAGGGCCAGTTGTCCAAGCGCATCAGCTTGCTGGAATCGCGGTTTTCGGTGGTGCTGTTGCAACGCACCACGCGCCGTTTAAGTCTGACGGCGGCAGGCGCGGCGCTGTTGCCACAAGCGCAGGCGCTTGTAGTCCAGGTCGAAAGGGCGCGTCAGGCATTGGCGCGGTTGAAGGACGACATGGCCGGGCCGGTGCGTATGACCGTTCCGGTATCGCTGGGGGAAACCTTCTTCGATGGTTTGTTGCTGGAGTTTTCCGGCAAGTATCCGCAGGTGCAGATTGAGCTCGATCTGAACAACAACTTTCACGACCTGTCCCGGGATGGCTTCGATCTGGCGATTCGCTCCGAGGTGGGCAAGGACGAGCGTCTGGTGGCTCGACCCTTGCTCGCCTGGCACGAAATGACCTGCGCCAGTCCGGCGTATCTTGAACAATATGGTGAGCCGCAAACGCCACAGGCCCTGGCCGAACACCGTTGCCTGCTCAACAGCCATTACAGCGGTCGTGAAGAATGGCTCTATCACCAGCAACACGAGTTGCTGCGCGTGCGGGTGTCGGGGCCGTTTGCCAGCAACCACTACAGCTTGCTGAAAAAAGCTGCATTGGCGGGGGCCGGTATTGCGCGTCTGCCGTCCTATCTACTGCAGGCGGAATTGGCTGATGGACGATTGCGTTGGCTGCTGCGTGATTATCAGACGCGGCGCATGCCGATGTACCTGGTTCACCCGTATCAGGGCGGTTTGCCGAAACGCACGCAGGTGCTGGCGGATTACCTGATCGGCTGGTTCAAGCGCAGCGGCGAGGCGCTGGATCGCCTTCAGCGCTAGATTTTGAACCCTCCCACATTGGATTAGCGGGCAAAGCGTCGGGCGATCAGGTGATCAACCGACAGTTTCCCCGGCCCGGTCGCCATCAAATACAGCAACACCGCCGCCCATGTGCCGTGAGTCGGGTACGCATCCGGGTACACGAACAGTTGAATCGTCAGGGTCATGCCGAGCAAGGCCAGCGCCGAAAAACGCGTGGCAAAGCCAATCAAAATCAACATCGGGAACAAGTGTTCGGTAAACGCCGCCAAATGCGCAGCGACCTCTGGCGACAGCAATGGCACGTGATACTCGCTCTTGAACAATGGAATGGTCGAGTCGGCGAGGCGTGGCCAGCCGAGCTGGAACGTGCCGTCGAACAGATCAATGGCGAGACCTTCAACCTTGGTTTGTCCGGACTTCCAGAACACCGCCGCGATGGAGAACCGCGCAATAAAGGCGATCAGGCTCTGTGGAATCATCTCCAGCAGCGCGATGGCGCGGCTGATCGGGTTCTGAGTGTTCATGGCAATACCTTGTTGTGGTGTAGGTGAGTAATGGCGTTGTGGCTGATCAGCAGGGCCAGTGTGTGGCTGAGGTCGAACGCGGGGACGGACGCCACTGCCTGAGTCAGTGGCTGGCCGTTTTGCAGGTTCTGAATGAAGTCGCTGGCGCCGCGTTCGATGACGAAGACTTCAACGTCCAGAGCGTTGCGCAGGATCAACGCGTGCTGCCCGTGGTCCAGATCGATCCCCGCCAGTGTTGCGTCTTGCTGATGGGCAGCCCAGATGGAGACCACGGCGAAGGTTGACGTCAGCAGGTTGAGCGAGGGGTGAAGTTCGACGCAGAGCTCGCTCAGGGTGTGTGGATCAGCGAGCGCTGCGCCGATCTGTTCAGGGTTCAACGACTGGGCGTCGGCCGCGTGATAAGCGAGGGTGCGCAGGCGTTCCAACCGCGCGACATCGGCCAGGTACGGCACGCTGCCGGCCGGTTCGAAGCCTTCGATAAAGTCCGCGAAGTCGTGGCCGTAATCCTTGATCAACGGGCTCTGTGGCGCATTGCCGAGTAAATAGATTCCGGCCATGGCACGGAAAAACTCATCGCCGACCAATTGCGCAACCACGGGGTAGCTGTGCGCCAAGGCGTTGATCAGTGAGCTCTGTACGTTATTGCGATACACCGCGAAACGACTGGCGGGATCGGCGCCGTTGGCACTGAACACACCCTCGGGGCAGTTCAGTTGAGGATCAAGCAGGGCCGCAGCAAAAGCGGCTTGCGTGCTCATGACCGGCCTCCCGCGCACAGCAACAGTTCATCGGCCTGACGCGCCTCGGCGTGCAAGACGCTGAAGGCCGGCAACTGATTGTCGCGTTCGATCAGGGTCGCTATCGGGCCGGTTCGCTCCAATACGTGCTGGTACAAGGTCCAGACGGCGTTATCGATAGGGGCGCCGTGATCATCGATCAGCAGACGGTCACCGAGGCTGTCAGTGTCTTCGGCGAAGCCGGCCAGATGAATCTCGCCGACGGCATGGAGGGGCAGGGCGTCGATGTAAGCCAACGGATCGCGCTGATGATTGACGCTCGATACATAGACGTTGTTCACGTCCAGCAACAGCCCGCAGCCCGTGCGACGGATGACTTCGCTGATGAAGTCGGCCTCATCGAACGTCGAGCGTTCAAACGCCAGGTACGTTGCCGGGTTCTCCAGCAACATCGGGCGTTTGAGGGTGCTTTGGACGTGATCAATGTGTTCACAGACGCGGCTCAGCGTCGGCGTGTCATAGGCCAGGGGCAGCAGGTCATTCAGAAACACCGGGCCATGGCTGGACCAGGCCAGGTGTTCGGAAAAGGACTGGGGTTGATAGCGCTCGATCAGTGCGCCGAGGCGCTTGAGGTGCCGAATGTCCAGTGGACCTTCAGCACCAATCGACAGGCCGACGCCATGCAGCGACAGCGGATACTGCTCGCGAATCAAACCCAGGTAGTGATGAAACGGGCCGCCGGCCACCATATAGTTTTCGGCGTGGACTTCGAAGAAGCCGATGTCCGGTTGCGAACCGAGCACTTCACGAAAGTGCTCGGTCTTGAGGCCCAGCCCGGCGCGGGGCGGGAGCCCGAACGGTAGATTGTTCATGGTCGACACTCGGGCTGGGTTGGGATCAGGCTTTGGCTTTGAACGCTTCCATCTGCCCGAAACCAGTCGGCGAGGTCTTGCTTTCGGTGGTGGCGCAGGTGCCTTTAGGGACGAGTTTCCAGGCGTTTGGCTGGAAGTCGGTTTTCGACGTGCCGGCGCAGGTGGTGCCGGCGCCTGCTGCGCAATCGTTATGACCTTTCATGGCCACGCCGAAGCATTTTTCCATGTCGTCGGCCGCGTGGGCGGTGGTCACGGCGGCCATGCTCAAGGCAGAACCGAGGGCCAGAACCAGGGCAGTGGCGGACAGGGTGCGGGTGGTAGCAGTCATGATGTTTCTCCGGTTTTTGAGGTGTTGGTCAGCAGCGTTTGTGCTGGCTTACCCCTCTAGAGAAAGGTCATGGCGATGCGTTACAGCTGTCTCCAAAATTTTTTTAACAAACCTGAAGCCATCACCCATCCACCTGTGGGAGCGAGCCTGCTCGCGAAGGCGTTGGGTCAGTCAATAGGCATGTTGAATGACACACCGCCTTCGCGAGCAGGCTCGCTCCCACAGGGGGGGGCATCGTCTACAAAATTTGTGGCAGGCACAAAAAAACGGCCCGAAGGCCGTTTTTTGTTTACCGCAACGACTCAACCACCCAGATACGCTTCGCGCACTTTCGGGTCAGTCAGCAGGGCTTCACCCGTGCCTTGCATCACCACCCGGCCGTTCTCGAGAACGTACGCACGGTCGGCAATTTTCAGCGCCTGGTTGGCATTCTGCTCGACCAGGAACACGGTCACGCCATCCTTGCGCAGTTGTTCGATGATGTCGAAGATCTGCTGGATGATGATCGGTGCCAGGCCCAACGAAGGTTCGTCGAGCAACAGCAGCTTGGGCTTGCTCATCAGCGCACGGCCGATGGCGAGCATTTGCTGTTCGCCGCCGGACATGGTGCCGCCGCGCTGGGCGAAACGTTCTTTCAGGCGTGGGAAAAGTCCGAGAACCTTGTCCATCTGTTCCTGATAGTCGCCCTTGTCGGTGAAGAAGCCGCCCATGGCGAGGTTTTCTTCCACGGTCAGGCGGGAGAACACCCGACGACCTTCCGGCACCACGGCAATGCTCTTGCGCATGATCTGCGCCGAGGTCTGCCCCACGAGCTCTTCGCCCATGTACTTGATGCTGCCACTGTGGGCCTGCGGCGAACCGCAAAGCGTCATCAGCAGGGTGGATTTACCCGCGCCGTTGGCGCCGATCAGGGTGACGATTTCGCCCTGGCGGATTTCCACGTTGACGCTGTGCAGGGCCTGGATCTTGCCGTAGAAGGTGGAAACGTTTTCGAATTGCAGCATTTACGCTTCCCCCAGGTAGGCTTTGATCACTTCGGGATTATCGCGGATCTGATCCGGCGTGCCGTTGGCCAGGGGCGTGCCCTGGTTGATCACGACGATGTGGTCGGAAATGCTCATGACCAGTTTCATATCGTGTTCGATCAGCAGCACGGTCACGTTGTGCTCTTCACGCAGCACACTGATCAGCGCCTTGAGGTCTTCGGTTTCCTTCGGGTTCAGGCCGGCAGCCGGTTCGTCGAGCATGAGGATCCGCGGGCGGGTCATCATGCAGCGAGCGATTTCCAGGCGACGTTGCTGACCATAAGCCAGGGTGCCGGCCGGACGGTTGGCGAAGGCCTTGAGGTTGACCTTCTCCAGCCAGTACTCGGCGAATTCCATGGCTTCGCGTTCGCTTTTGCGAAAGCCCGGGGTCTTGAACAGGCCGGCCAGGAAGTTGGTGTTCAGGTGACGGTGCTGGGCGATCAAGAGGTTCTCGACCGCGGTCATGTCCTTGAACAACCGCACGTTCTGGAAGGTGCGCACCACGCCTTTGAGGGCGATCTTGTGGCCCGGCAGGCCTTCGATCGGCTCGCCGTCCAGCAGGATACTGCCGCCGCTCGGCTTGTAGAAACCGGTCAGGCAGTTGAATACGGTGGTCTTGCCGGCGCCGTTGGGGCCGATCAATGCCACGACCTGTTTTTCCTTCACGGTCAGGGCGACGCCGTTGACCGCCAGCAAGCCGCCGAAGCGCATGCTCAGATTGTCTACTTTCAGGATCTCGCGGCTCATTTGCGCAGCTCCATGTGAGGACGTTGCATGGGCAGCAGGCCTTGAGGGCGCCAGATCATCATCAGCACCATCAAGGCGCCGAACATCAACATGCGGTATTCACTGAACTCACGCATCATTTCCGGCAACAGGATCATCACCGTGGCCGCCAGTACGACGCCCAATTGCGAGCCCATGCCGCCCAGCACCACGATGGCGAGGATGGTCGCCGACTCGATGAAGGTGAAGGACTCCGGTGTCACCAGGCCCTGACGCGCGGCGAAGAAGCTGCCGGCGAAACCGGCGAAGCACGCACCCAGGGTGAACGCAGAAAGCTTGATCGCCGTCGGGTTCAGGCCCAGCGCCCGGCAGGCGATTTCGTCTTCACGCAGGGCTTCCCAGGCACGGCCCAGAGGCATGCGCAGCAAGCGGTTGATGACGAACAGGGCGAACAGCGACAACAACACCGCGATCAGGTAAAGGAAGATCACCTTGTTCACCGGGTTGTAGGCCAGACCGAAGTACTCGTGGAAGGTCTGCATTCCCTCTGCGGCGGTTTTATCGAACGTCAGTCCGAACAGCGTTGGCTTGGGAATGTTGCTGATGCCGTTCGGGCCGCCGGTGATGTCGGTCAGGTTACGCAGGAACAGACGGATGATTTCACCGAAGCCCAGGGTCACGATCGCCAGGTAGTCACCCCGCAAACGCAGCACCGGGAAGCCCAGCAGGAAGCCGAACGTGGCTGCCATCAGGCCGGCAATCGGCAGGCAGATCCAGAAGCTCAGGCCGTAGTAATGCGACAGCAGCGCATAACTGTAGGCGCCGACGGCATAGAAGCCGACATAACCCAGGTCGAGCAGGCCCGCCAGGCCGACCACGATGTTCAGGCCCAGGCCCAGCATTACGTAGATCAGCACCAGGGTGGCAATGTCCACTGCGCCGCGCGAGCCGAAGAACGGCCACACCAGTGCACCGATGATCAGCGCAATGATGATCCAGCGCTGGGTGGTCGGCAGGGTCAGGAAGTTACTGGCCTTGGCCGGCATGCCCGGCATGCTCGGCGAGGATTTCCAGGCCGCGCTGATCGTCTTGTCGAACAACACTCGCAGGAACATCAGCACCGAGCACACGGCGATGATGAGCAGGGTGGTGTTGCTGGTGCCGTGGACTTCCAGGTTGATGCCGACGATGGTCAGTTTCAAACCGAGTACCGGGTAGGCGACTGCCCACACCAGCAAAGCGCTGAACAGCGCTTGTCTAAGATTCCTAGTCATACTTTTTCAACCTCCGGACGGCCCAACAGGCCGGTAGGCCGGAACAACAACACCAGAACCAATAGACCGAAAGCCACGACGTCCTTGTACTGGTCGCCGAAGATATCGGCACCAAAAGCTTCCGCTACCCCCAGCACAATCCCGCCGAGCATGGCGCCGGGAATGCTGCCGATACCGCCCAATACCGCTGCGGTGAAGGCCTTTAGGCCGACGAGGAAACCGGCGTTCGGGTTGATCACGCCATACTGCATGCTCAGGAGTACGGCCGCGATGGCCGCCAGTGCAGCACCGATGACGAAGGTCAGGGCGATGATGTTGTTGGTGTTGATACCCAGCAGGTTGGCCATCTTGATGTCTTCGGCACAGGCACGGCAGGCGCGACCCAGGCGAGAGCGGGAGATGAACAGCGTCAGGCCGAGCATGGCGACGAAGGTCACCACGAACACCACGATTTGCATGTAGGAAATCAGCACTTCATGTGCGCCACCTGGCCCGATGGTGAAGTTACCAGGGATCAGGTTGGGGATGGATTTGTCCTTGGAGTCTTGCGCCAGCAGAACCGTGTTCTGCAGGAAGATCGACATGCCGATGGCGGAAATCAGCGGAATCAGACGGTTGCTGCCGCGCAAGGGGCGGTAGGCGATCCGTTCGATGCTGTAGCCGTAGGCACTGGTCACGACGATGGTCGCGAGGAAAGCGGCAGTCATCAACAGCGGAACGCTGTCGAGTCCCATCATGGACAGGCCCGCGATGGCGATGAACGCCACGTAGGAACCAATCATGTACACCTCGCCGTGGGCGAAGTTGATCATTCCAATGATGCCGTAAACCATCGTATAGCCGATGGCGATCAGGGCATACGTGCTGCCAATGGTCAGGCCATTAACCAGCTGTTGGAAAAAGTGATAGATGTCAGGCATTACAGCGCTCCTAAAAACCTGATACGCATTTCACTGGTGGAGTCATTTTCCCGCTCGAGCCCCGTGGATCTGCATCCACTTCGAACGCGAGGTTTGCCAGCGAACCGCTGATGACGGTTTTGAGATTTTCAGGTGGGGAGACTGGCGGATCACGCCAGCGCGGCCCAAAACGTTCGTAAAACAAAGCCCACGGCACGCCGTGGGCTTTGTTGGCAGTCAGTCAGGCAAGGCCTTACTGAGGCGAAGCTTCAGTTTTTGGTTTGCCGAAGTGCCACTCGTAAACCACAAATTTGAAGTCTTTCAAGTCGCCCTTGGCGTCGAACTGCAGATCGCCAGTCGGGGTCTTGAAGGTGCCAGCGTGGATGGCAGCAGCCACTTTGGCGGTATCTTCGGACTTGGCAGACTTGATGCCTTCAGCGATCACTTCCACAGCCGAGTAGGCCGGGAACACGAACGGACCGCTCGGGTCTTCTTTCTTCGCCTTGAACGCATCAGCCAGGGCAACGTTGGCCGGATCCTGGTCGAAGGATTTCGGCAGGGTTACCAGCAGACCTTCGGAAGCGTCTTTGGCGATCTGCGAAATGGAGTCGTTACCCACGCCTTCCGGACCCATGAACTTGGCTTTCAGGCCTTTTTCCTGGGATTGACGCAGGATCAGACCCAGCTCCGGGTGGTAGCCGCCGTAGTAGACGAAGTCAACGTTGGCTTGCTTGAGCTTGGCGATGATCGAGGAGAAGTCCTTGTCGCCGGCGTTGATGCCTTCGAACACGGCAACCTTGACGTTTTTGCCTTCCAGGGTTTTCTTCACGGCGGTGGCGATGCCTTCACCGTATTGCTGTTTGTCGTGCAGGACAGCAACGATTTTCGGTTTTACGTGATCGGCAATGTAGTTACCGGCGGCAGGGCCTTGGGCGCTGTCCAGACCGATGGTACGGAATACCATTTTGTAACCACGAGCGGTGATGTCCGGGCTGGTGGCAGCCGGGGTGATCATGATCACGCCTTCGTCTTCGTAAATGTCCGAAGCCGGTTGAGTGGAGCTGGAGCACAGGTGACCGACCACGAACTTGACGCCGTCGTTGACGACCTTGTTCGCGACCGCTACCGCTTGTTTTGGATCACAGGCGTCATCGTATTCAACGGCTTCGAGTTTCTTGCCGTCTACGCCGCCTTTGGCGTTGATCTGTTCGATGGCCATTTTGGCGCCACTGAACTGCATGTCGCCGTATTGGGCTACAGGACCGGTCTTAGGGCCGGCGATGCCGATCTTGATGGTGTCAGCTGCGAACGAATGGCTGGCAACCCCGGCCAGAACCATAGCGGCAAACAGTTTGGAAATCTGCTTAGTAGCCTTAGTCATAGTGCTCCACTCTTACTGTTGTAGTTTTTATAGTCCTGGCGCCGTAGCAGCAGAACCGGGTCAGATATCTTCGATATCCTCCGGAAAATGCCCCCGGCAACTGTACCGGTACAGTGTAGAGCGCCAATTGTTAGCCTGGGAAGCTGGCGCCAGGGGGCAAAACCTGAGGGTGTCGCTTTTTTGAAAGAAAAAGACAGAATAGCGGCGGGATGTTAGCTGGCTAATTGCTTGATTCAGCGGCATTCCCTGGCTTTCCTGCTCTTTTCAATCGGTGACTCAATTGCAACCGGGTTTTTCTGGCGGACCACCAACGTTATCATTCGCGTCGATTTCTTTTCCGGACAGGACCCATGACTCAAGAACCTAGCACCCTCTATGCCAAGCTGCTTGGTGAAACCGCATCTATTACATGGAAAGAGTTGGAGCCGTTCTTCGCCAGGGGTGCCCTATTGTGGGTCGACCCTGGTCTTGATTTGATCGCTGCCGCCGAGGCCGTGGCCACGGACGAAGGGGAGAAAGTGGCTGCCTGGCTGGCCGCTGACCAAGTCGCCAAGCTGTCTGAAACGCGGGCGCTGGATCTTTTCGAACGTGACCCGCAGTTGTGGGCGGTGGTGGTTTCGCCGTGGATTCTGATCCAGGAAAGGGCGACGAGCTGAGTCGCTGCGCCTTATTGGTGCGCCGTGCAGGCAAGGAAAAGTGTGTAGGTGAGTAGCGTGATGGCACGTTGCCGTAGAGAAAGGCCACGTGCAGGGCCAGCATCACGGTAACGTAAACGTAATGGGCACAGTTCAGTGAGCAGCCGAAGGGCTGCTTAATTGTTTCTGGATGTAGGATTTGTGTTGAATCCGAGGCCGCTTTCGCGAGCAGGCTCGCTCCCACAGGGTTCAGTGTTCACCTTGTGGGAGCGAGCCTGCTCGCGAAGGGTGCGACGCGGTATCGAGCCAGTCTCAGGCAGTCTTGCCAGTATGGTTATTCAGCGAAATAACCTTGGTCTTGCCAATGCGGTGACGGTAGATCTCGCGCAGGTATTTGATCGCTTTCTTCACGCAATCACGCGACAGGCGAATGTCGTTGATCGAGACAAACTTGTCCTTGTCGTTGATCAGCTCGCGGTACTTCTTCTCGTACATCGGTTTGATCGCGTACCAGTTGGTATCGAGGATCTTCGCCGGGTTCTCGAATTCGTTGAGCAAGTCGTCGATCCGGTCTTCGTCGAACTCTTCATTGATGATGAAGTCGAGGATCGAGTTGTCCAGCGTCTCGTCGAAGCGGTACGGGTTCTTCGCGAAGCAGCGCTTGATGAACGCGACGATCAGCGTCAGGAAATCGTCCGACAGGCACGGGCTCTTGGCGATCAGGGTGGTCAGCGACAAGTTGGCCGAGGCGCCGATCACCAGCGCGTAACGCTTGAGCGTGGTGTTCGGGAACAGGCTGTTGAGGTGGGTCTTCAACCGGTTCAAGTCCATGTAGGACAGCTTGTAGTCTTTCGGCAAGGAAACGATCGACACCACCGACGAGCAGTTCTTGAAGAAGTGCAGGTCGTGCAACGCGGCCGCGTCGTAACCGGAATTCTTGTACTGCTCCAGCGACGCACGATAGCGCTTGGACTCGATCGGCAGCAGGCTGATGCCTTCGATCGCCTGGGTCACTTTGTTGAAGTGCGGCAGGTCGATGGAGCGGAAGAACAAATCATCGATGTTCAGACGCTGCGGCTCTTTCTCGAAGACCTTGAACTTGTCGCTGCTTGGCGGCGGGGTTTCCGGCACCACGGACTCGGCGTAGGCAATCGCCACCGGGCCGGCCAGGCTCATGAACAGGTCGTTGGCATCGAGGCGAATGGTTTCGCCGATGTCGATGCCGGCGCGACGGAAATAGTTCTGGTCGTAGTCAGTGGTCACCGCCTGCGCCGTCAGAATGTTGAAGATCTGCTGTGAGATGTACTGGTTGGCGTGCTTTTCCATCGCGTTGACGTCGATGTTCTGGATGTTGCCGTCATCGCTTTCTTCGGCATAACGCATGATGTCGTTGGAGATCAGCATCATGGCGTTCCATGGGCGAATACGGCCCATGACGCTGGCTTCGCTGCTGTCTTCGTTGGCGAAGTTGTAGGAGAAGTCCCACTCTTCCGACAGGTATTTGCACAACAGGCGACCGGCGTTGATGTGCAGCGCCTCGGACATTTCGCTGCGGTGATCGGAAATGTTCGGCAGCACGCAAATCCCGCTGGTGAAGATCGGCTCGAAGACGAAGGAATGACCGCTCTTGCCGTCATGTTCGTCCATCGGCTTGGTGTCGAACGTCTTGTTCATGTACGAGTGCTGCTGGGCCAGGCCGAATTCCGAGGCCATGCCCGAACCGGTACCGCCGCCGGCACTGAAGATCGAGAAATACAGGCGCGACTGGTTGGCCTTGATCCCGCAGCTGTCGATCAGGTACGAGTGAATCATCTTCCAGTCAGGGCTGGAGAAACGCTGGGTGTCCTTGTTCAGGATGATCTTGGCCAGGTACTGACCGAGGATCGGCGCGTTACCGGCGCCACCGGCGTGGACTTCCGACAAGTCCATGATTTTCATTTTGCTGTAGTCGCGCAGAAAGCCGCTTTTTTCGCCTTTGCGCGAGAAACGGATGCGACCGGCGATGTCTTTGTCGAGGTCACCGAGCATCACCAGCGGTTCCACCAGGAACACCGGTTTGGCGCCCTTGTTGGTGCCCAGGCGCAAGTTGTTGCGAATCCATTGGGCCGGGCTGTAGCCCTTTTCCGCATAGCGTTTGTCTGACGACGGACGGTCTTCGTTGTTGAATTCGTTGAGATAGAACTTGCGGGCGTTGTACACCAGCTCCGCGACGTCCAGGGCGATGTTGGAGCCGCAACGACCGAGACCGATCAGGCATACCGACGGGAATTCCTGGTCGTTGTGTTGTTCGCTGGCGCCTTCCAGATGGGGCGGGCGCGGGAACACCATGTCGCGCAGGCCGTCGAGGTTATCGAGGATGCGGTCGGTATTGGTTTCGGTGAAATACAGGTATTGCTGAGTGGCCAGCGGGCGCGTCGGGGTCAATGGCTTCGACGATGAGGGGCTGTTCGCCGCGGGGCTCAGAGTCAGATCGGAGACCGTAGTGGCCGGGTTATTTTTAGAAGTCATTGGGCGCCATCTACCTGGACTGGTTGGCTGAGCGACAACTGTCGTCAAACCTTCACGGAATGGGATCTCGCGTCTTTTTTTTGCGCGTATTTGGCCAAAGTCTCAGGGACTCGCCTGAGCAACAGTGGGTGGAATCCTTTCCTTAGTCATGATGAATCGGCCAATATTCGGCGATCTTTAATCAAAGAGAAGGCTAAATGATGTCAACACTACCTTCGTTGGGGTTCGCCGGAATTGGGCTGATGGGCCTGCCCATGTGCCGGCGCCTGCTGGCTGCGGGTTATCCGTTGACCGTGTGGAACCGCAATCCGGCCAAGTGCGCGCCGTTGGTTGAGGCCGGTGCCCGACAGGTGGCAACCCCCGCTGAACTGTGTCAGCACGCCGACATTGTCATGCTGTGCCTGGCGGACACCGCGGTGGTGCGTGAGGTGGTGTTTGGCCCGACCGGGGTGGCCTCTGGGGCGAAACGCGCCCAGTTGCTGGTGGACTTTTCCAGCCTGGAGCCCAGTGCTACGCGCGAAATGGCCAAACAACTGATCGACAGCACCGGCATGAGTTGGCTGGATGCTCCGGTGTCCGGCGGCGTGGTCGGCGCTGAGGCTGGCAGTCTGGCGATCATGGTGGGCGGCGAAGCAGCGGATTTGCAGCGAGTGCGTCCGCTATTGCTGACCCTGGGCCAGCGTGTCACCCACATGGGCGGCGTCGGGGCCGGGCAGGTGACTAAGGCGTGCAATCAGATGATCGTGGCGTGCAACGCGCTGGTCATTGCCGAAGTGGTGGCGCTGGCCGAGTCTTCCGGCGTTGACGCCCGATTGATCGCCGAAGCCCTTGCCGGTGGTTTTGCCGATTCAAAACCGTTGCAGATCCTCGCCCCGCAAATGGCCGAGAGCCAATTCGAACCGGTGAAATGGCACGTGCGCACGCTGCTCAAAGACCTCGACACCGCCGTGAAATTTTCCCGTGAACAGGGTTCGGCGACACCGCTCAGCGGATTGGCTGCGCAATTGATGCGACTGCATGGGAGCCAGGGATTCCTGGAAAAAGATCCATCGACGTTAGTGCAGATGTACCGCGAGCCAGACTCAAAGGCGTGACGTTGCACGAATGCCTGCGCTGGTTGATTTCGTTCAGCACCGGACGCAACTCGGCCAGCGGCACCGGGCGGCTGAGCAGATAACCTTGCACAAAGTCACAGCCCAGGCGTTCGAGAAAATCGTACTGCTCAAAGGTTTCGACGCCTTCGGTGACCACCTGCAAATGCAGGCTGTGAGCCATGACGATAATCGCCTGGACGATTTCCATGTCCTGGGTGGCTTTGGGAATGTCCTGGATAAACGAGCGGTCGATCTTCAGCGTGTTCAGCGGCAGGCGCTTGAGGTAGGCCAGGGACGAATAACCGGTGCCGAAGTCATCGATCGACAACGAAACCCCGAGGGCACGAATCTGCCGCAGCAGCACCAGCGTGTTGGCGAGGTTGCCCATCAACGCGTTTTCGGTGACTTCCAGCTCCAGCCGTTGCGGCGCGACCCCGGAGGCGTGCAGCGCAAATTCGATTTCATCGGCCAGATCCTCGCGCGCCAGGTTCAGCGGTGAGCAGTTCACGGCGATCTTCAGTTCTTCGCAACCGTTGCGGGACAGTTCACCGAGGTCTTCGCAGGCTTTGCGCAGCACCCAGTTGTCGAGCTCGCGGATCAGGCCGTTCGCCTCGGCAATGGCGATAAACCGATCAGGTGCGAGCAAACCGTGAACCGGGTGTTGCCAGCGAACCAGGGCTTCGAGCTTGCTGACCTGGCCGGTTTTCAGGTCGAAGATTGGCTGGTAATACAGCATCAACTCATTGTCTTTACGCAATGCGTGCCGCAGTTCTTCTTCGAGCTGCAGCTCCATCGTGGCGCGGGTCTTGAGAATGGAGCTGAAAAAATTCAGGCCGTTGCGACCAGCGTCCTTGGACTGGTACAGCGCCAGGTCGGCGTTCTTCAGCAGTTCTTCACAGGTCTTGCCGTCTTGCGGGAACAGGCTGATGCCGATGCTGGTGGTCATGACCATGTTGCGCCCGGAGAGCTCGATGGGCTCCTTCATTTTCAGCATGATGCGCTGGGCCATGTGCTGCGCTTCTTCGGGATCATTCAGGCCAATGAGGATGCAGAACTCGTCTCCGCCAAATCGGGCCACGACATCCTTGTGGCTGCGCACCGAGCTTTTGATATGGCCGGCCAGCACCTTGAGCAGTTCATCGCCCGCGTCATGGCCGAGGCTGTCGTTGATGCGCTTGAAGTGGTCGATGTCGAGGAACATCACCGCGAGCATGCCGCCTTCGTTGGTCTTCTCGATCAGCTTCTCGGCGAATATCTGATTGAAGCCACGACGGTTGATCAGGTTGGTCAAGGGATCGTAGTGCGCCACTTGTTGCAGCGAAAGGCGCGCCTGGTCCAGCTGACTGAGCAGCGAGTTGACCCGCTGCAGGTCACGCTCCTTGTGTTGCAGCTTTTTGTCCGCCAGTGCCGCGCTGATGCTGCTCCCTATGATCAGCAGCGTCATGACCGCTACCGTCAACGCCAGTTGCAGGTGACTGTGTTCGCTGGCCGGCGCCAGGACGCTATCGTGAGGCATCACCAGATTGAAGGCCGCCATGCCGGTGAAGTGCATGCACAGGATGCCGGCCCCGAGGAGCAGGCTGGCGCTGTACTTGAGCAGTTGGTGAAACATCCCGGTGCCGTCGCGCAAATACCGCGACAGCAACAGCGCCGCCAGGCTGGCGCCAATTGCGATGACGATGGACAAGGCGAACAACGCCGGCTGGTAGTAGACCGTGGCACTCGAATGCATCGACGCCATGCCGACGTAATGCATGGCGGTAATCCCCAGCCCGACCCACACGGAAGCCTTGAGGCAATGCCGGACATTCAGGTCGGGGAGGCTGAGGGTGTGCATCACCAGCCATGACGTGCACAGGGCGATCAGCAGTGAGAGCAGGGTGACGGGAAGTTGATAGTGAAGTTCGACAGGCGCCTGGAACGCCAGCATGCCAATAAAATGCATGGCCCAGATACCGCCCGCCAGGCACCCGCTGCCGACCCAGCGCCAAAGCCTTTGCGAGGCCGGACTTTCCGCATGCGCCACACGCTCTGCCATATCCAGCGTGGCAAAACAGCCGACACACGCCACTACATAAGCCAGCAGCACCAGAAAAGGGTCATGCGTGCAATTGAGTATGAATTGCCCGCTCGCTGTCAGCTCGGTAATGAAATGCAGACCAAGCCACTCCATAGCACGCCCCGTCGTTGTCATCCTGGCCGGCTTAATGAACGCCAGCGAATGTCACGAGTATAGAGGCCGTGTCTGGAGTGCAAGCGGTGATGTCAAAATGGTTCCATATGATTTCGGCATCACGCTAATCGCGTTTGGTACTAAGCCTCAGGCGCTTTGTTCAAAAGGGATTTCGTACGCCGGTTGCAGGGCTGGAAGGCCGAAGGCTGCCCGGGCCGCGTCGCAGTCCACGTTCGCCTCGCCATTTTCCCAAGACGCCTCAAACTCCCGGCAGGTGCTGGAGCGTTCGTTGTAAATCGAGCATTTGACCTCGCAGCCGACGTCTCCTTCCAGGCTGATGCAGCGGGTAGGTTTGCAGTCGGTGCCGAGCATCGCCACGCGACTGGGGCTGATCGACGCGACCAGATCATCCGGCACCGTGCCCCCGGACGAAGCGCATTCACCCCAGAAAAAAGACACACGGAAATGGGAACAGCAGGCACCGCAATTCAGACACGGACTGACTTCGGACATGGTCGATTTATCTACGCAGGAGGGGTACGCAGGGGGTGCGGACAGGGGCGCTATTCTAGGCTTCGCAACGGGCTTTGGAAGGGGGTATGAAAGGTATTTTTAAGCGACGGACGGCACCCTGAAAATAGCGGCCGGACACCCGTGAATCCTGGGCCCGGTGGTCAGTGCGCCTGCGTGAGCGCCATGGCCTGATATCAGCCTTACAAATAATGACAGACAGTGTGGGCGGCCCTGTCTAGATTGACGGTTCCGGGGACAGTGAGGCCCCAATAACAATAAAAGAGACGGACCCATGCAGAACTCGACCCAAGCGGCGAATGCCTGGCGCATTCTGTTCCTGTTGTTCCTGGCCAACCTGTTCAACTTCTTCGATCGCACCATTCCCGCCATTATCATCGAGCCGATCCGCATGGAGTGGCACCTCAGCGACTTTCAGCTGGGGATCGTCGGCACCGCTTTCACCCTGGTTTACGCGATTGCCGGCCTGCCGCTGGGGCGGATGGCCGATACCGGTTCGCGTAGCAAACTGATGGGCTGGGGCCTGGCGGTCTGGAGCGGGCTGACCGCGGTCAACGGACTGGTGGGCAGTTTCTGGAGTTTCCTGATCGTGCGCATGGGCATCGGCATCGGTGAAGCCAGTTACGCACCGGCTGCCAACTCGCTGATCGGCGACCTGTTCCCGGCGCATCGTCGGGCGCGGGCGATGGGCATCTTCATGCTGGGTCTGCCGCTGGGCTTGTTGCTGGCGTTCTTCACCATCGGCGCGATGGTCAAGGCGTTCGACAGCTGGCGCGCGCCGTTCTTTATCGCGGCGGTGCCGGGGTTGATCCTGGCGATTTTCATGTTCTTCATCAAAGAGCCGAAGCGCGGCGCAGCAGAAACCGTGCAGGTGTCGCAGGAGCGCGTAGACCGGCCGATCCGCCGGGTGCTGGCGGTGCCGACGTTCCTGTGGCTGGTGATGGCCGGGCTGTGCTTCAACTTCGCGACCTACGCCTGCAACTCATTCCTGGTGCCGATGCTGCAACGCTACTTCCTGATGCCGTTGCAGGAAGCCGCGGTGGCCACGGGGGTGATCGTCGGGGTGACCGGTTTGTTCGGCCTGACGCTAGGCGGTTGGGTCGCTGACAAGATTCACCAGCGAGTGGCCAACGGGCGGCTGTTGTTTGCAGCGTTCAGTTTGATTATCTCGACCGTGTGCACGGCGTGGGCACTGCACGCCGGACGCATCGAAATTGGCGTGTTTGTCGCGGTCTTCAGTGTGGGCTGGCTGTTTGCCTACAACTTCTACACCTGCGTCTACACCGCGATTCAGGACGTGGTCGAGCCGCGTTTGCGGGCGACGGCAATGGCGCTGTTCTTTGCCGGGCTGTATTTGCTCGGCGGTGGATTGGGCCCCGTGGTGGTGGGTGGCTTGTCCGATCACTTTGCGCACACGGCGATGCTGGCGGCGGGCGCCGAGCAGATGACCGAGGCGTTCAAGGCCGTCGGGCTGCATGACGCGATGTACCTGATTCCGGTGGCGTTGTTCTTCACCATGGTGTTTCTGTTTATGGCGTCGCGGTGTTTTGTGCGGGATGCGAAGCGGATGAAGGAAGGGTTGGTGGCGGTGGTTGAGCCTGGGGTTTCTGTAGCGACTGCTTGATCGCCTTCGCGAGCAGGCTCGCTCCCACAGGGATCTCGGACACACTGAAGATCCAATTGTGGGAGCGAGCCTGCTCGCGATGAGGCCTTCTGCAACACCATAGGTATCAGCAGACAAAAAAAGGCCCGCATCACTGCGGGCCTTCTTTATTTAACCGGGTAGGGCAGGGGACTTAACCCGCCACCAACACCCGAATCGCTTCAAGCCGCAACGCAGCCTTTTCAAGCATGGCCAACCCTTGCTCACGCTGTTTGCGCAGGGCCACCAGTTCGCTGTCGCGCACGGTCGGGTTCACGGCTTGCAACGCGGTCAGGCGCGCCAGTTCTTCATCGGTATCCGCTGCCAGGCGACGCTGCGCCTCGGCCACACGCTCGGCGTGACGCGGCAGGATCTTCTCTTCGCCGGCGTTGATCCGAGGCGTCAGCTGATCACGCTGAGCCTGGATGAACTTGTTGGCGCTGGCACGCGGTACGCTTTCCAGCTGATCGTTCAAGGTCTCGAACGACACGCGGGCCGACAGGTCGTTGCCATTGGCATCGAGCAGACAGCGCAGGGCGGCCGGCGGCAGGTAACGGCCCAGTTGCAGCGAGCGCGGGGCAACCACTTCGCTGACGTAGAGCAGTTCCAGCAACACGGTGCCGGGCTTGAGCGCCTTGTTCTTGATCAGCGCGACGGCGGTGTTGCCCATCGAGCCGGACAGGACCAGGTCCATGCCGCCCTGAACCATCGGGTGCTCCCAGGTGATGAACTGCATGTCTTCGCGAGACAGCGCCTGGTTGCGGTCGTAAGTGATGGTCACGCCTTCGTCGTCGCCCAGCGGGAAGCTGGCGTCGAGCATTTTTTCGCTCGGCTTGAGGATCAGGGCATTTTCCGAATGGTCTTCGCTGTCGATGCCGAAGGCGTCAAACAGGGTTTCCATGTAGATCGGCAGGGTGAACTGATCGTCTTGCTCAAGAATGTCTTCGACCAGCGCATCGCCTTCGCCAGCGCCGCCGGAATTGAGTTCCAGCAGACGGTCACGGCCGGTGTGCAAGTCGGCTTCCAGACGCTCACGCTCGGTGCGGGCTTCGTCGATCAGCGCTTGCCACTCGCCGTCGTCGGCCTCTTCCAGCAGCGGCAGCAGGCGCGGGCCGAACTGATGCTGCAAGGCGTTGCCGGTCGGGCAGGTGTTGAGGAACGCGTTCAGCGCTTCGTGGTACCACTGGAACAGACGCTCTTGCGGGCTGGTTTCCAGGTACGGCACGTGCAGCTCGATGATGTGCTTCTGGCCGATCCGGTCCAGACGCCCGATACGCTGCTCCAGCAGGTCCGGGTGCGCCGGCAGATCGAACAGCACCAGGTGGTGCGAGAACTGGAAGTTGCGACCTTCACTGCCGATTTCCGAGCAGATCAGCACTTGTGCGCCGAATTCTTCGTCGGCGAAGTAAGCGGCGGCGCGGTCACGCTCGAGGATGTTCATGCCTTCGTGGAACACCGTGGCCGGGATGCCGGAACGCACGCGCAGGGCGTCTTCCAGGTCCATGGCGGTTTCGGCGTGGGCGCAGATCACCAGCACTTTGGTGCGCTTGAGCATCTTCAGGGTGTCGATCAGCCACTCGACACGCGGGTCGAATTTCCACCAGCGCTCTTCTTCGTTGGCGTCCGGCTGGGCCTGGAAGCTGACTTCCGGGTACAGCTCGGCGTGATCGCCCAGCGGCAGTTCGAGGTATTCATCCGGGCACGGCAGCGGGTACGGGTGCAGTTTGCGCTCCGGGAAACCCTGTACGGCAGCGCGGGTATTACGGAACAGCACGCGGCCGGTGCCATGGCGGTCCAGCAATTCACGCACGAGGCGCGCGCTGGCTTCGGTATCGCCATCGTTCACGGCGGTCAGCAAGGCTTCGCCTTCGTTGCCGAGGAAACCGTGAATGGTCTTGTGTGCTTCAGGCGACAGGCGCCCCTTGTCCAGCAGCTCCTGAACGGCTTCGGCCACCGGGCGATAGTTTTCGCTCTCGGCGCGGAAGGCGGCCAGGTCATGGAAACGGTTCGGGTCGAGCAGGCGCAGACGGGCGAAGTGGCTGTCCTGGCCCAGTTGTTCCGGGGTTGCGGTCAGCAGCAGCACGCCGGGAATGGTCTCGGCCAGTTGTTCGACCAAGGTGTATTCCGCGCTGGCCTTGTCTTCGTGCCATACCAGGTGGTGGGCTTCGTCGACGACCATCAGGTCCCAGCCGGCGGCAAACAGCGCGTCCTGGGCCTTTTCGTCTTCGACCAGCCACTCCAGTGCAACCAGCGCAAGCTGGGTGTCTTCGAACGGGTTGGTGGCATCGCTTTCGATGAAGCGTTCTTCGTCGAACAGCGCAACTTGCAGGTTGAAGCGGCGGCGCATCTCGACCAGCCACTGGTGCTGCAGGTTCTCGGGAACCAGGATCAGCACGCGGTTGGCGCGGCCCGAGAGCAATTGGCGATGGATCACCAGACCGGCTTCGATGGTTTTACCCAGGCCCACTTCGTCCGCCAGCAGAACGCGCGGCGCAATGCGGTCGGCGACTTCGCGGGCGATGTGCAGCTGGTGCGCGATTGGTTGTGCACGCACGCCACCGAGGCCCCACAGCGCGGACTGCAATTGGCGGCTGGTGTGTTCCAGGGTGTTGTAACGCAGGGAGAACCAGGCCAGCGGGTCGATCTGCCCGGCGAACAGACGGTCGCTGGCCAGACGGAACTGAATGAAGTTCGACAGTTGGGTTTCCGGCAGGGTCACGCTTTCGTTCTGCGCGTTGAGACCGTGGTAGACCAGCAGGCCATCGACGTCGTCGACTTCCTGGACCGTCAGTTTCCAGCCTTCGAAGTGAGTGATCGAGTCACCTGGCGAAAACCGCACGCGGGTGAGGGGCGCATTCCGTAGCGCGTACTGGCGAGTCTCGCCAGTGGCCGGGTAGAGCACGGTCAACAAGCGGCCGTCCTGTGCCAGAACGGTGCCTAAACCCAGCTCGGCTTCGCTGTCACTGATCCAGCGTTGCCCCGGTTGATACTGCTGCGCCATGCTGCCTGACTCCCACCTTGAAAAAGCGGGCTATCTTAACGGAAGGAGGCCCTCAGGGCCAAAGGACTCTCATAAAAACTCGCAGTCTTACGTTAGCCCAATGAGGCGGTGCTTGCCGGCCAGGGCACTGATGAGTGCCAAACGGGTCACAGTTTGCGACCGATGGCTCAAGTCGCCATCCCCGCAGCCGACAGCCTGCTGACAGGAGACTAAAAAATTATGCTGCTACCGATGCTCCCCTTGAGTGCCGTGCCAATCACCTCACAGCACGACCCGATCCGCCAGCGCCCGGATATTCCGCCAGTGGTGCCGGTGCAGGAAAGCTCGAACGAAAGCACCATCGACCTGCAGCAGCGTGATCCCGAAGAAGCGGCTTTTCAGCTGCGCGAGGAACAGCGCCGCAAGCTGGAGCGCGAGCGTCGTCGCCGCGAGGCCGATGAAGACCCCGAGGAGCACCTGGCCATTCCCGGTGACGAACTGAATGCCGACAACACCGTGCCGGTGGCGCCGTTGATGGAAGATCAGCCGCGTCAGGGCTTGTGGGTCGATATTCAGATTTGAGTTGTGGCGGGTCAGCCCGCATTATTGCGCTATACCCGTCAAACGATGCACTGAGCACCATGAGCCAAGACGATAAGCTGATTGATCTCAACTCTGAACGCGCCAAGCGGGTTCACGACCTTAATGAAAAACGTCTGAATGAAGTTCGTCAGGCGTTCGAGCAGGCAATGCCATTGGGCAAAGCCAAGAAGAAACCGAAGAACAAACCAAAAAAGCGTTGAACCCCCCTGCATCTTTTGATGCAGGTCAGTTATTACCCCGCCTTTAAGCCCGGTCTCGGGCGACATTGATCCAGGTCAATTTTCTCTTCTGCCTGTTTGGTTAACTTAGCCCTATCGCAACAGGGCAAGCCCAGGAGGCCAGTCATGTTTTTCGACAACGTGGTGATCGCCGGAGTGCTGACTGTCAGCCTCATGGTTATGTTTTTCGCGGGGTTTGGATTTTTTATCTGGAAGGATTCGCACAAGCGCAAACCGTAGTTCTTTCCGGATGTAATGAGCACGCAAGGCATTTTGGGCAACTTCGGTTGCCCTTTTTTTTGCCTGCAATTTAGATCTGGCAATACAAAACCCTGTGGGAGCGGTTGAATTTGAAATTGCGCCCACAAAAAAGCCCGACTCAATGGTCGGGCTTTTTCATTGCTGGGCGATGGATCAGCTACCCAGCGCCTTCGACGCCAGCCAGAACAGGCCGGCCGACAGGCCCACCGTCGCTGGCAGGGTCAGGACCCAGGCCAGCAGGATGGTTTTCACCGTGCCGCCTTGCAGGCCGCTTTTGTTCGCGACCATGGTCCCGGCCACGCCCGAGGACAGCACGTGGGTGGTGGAGACCGGCAGGCTGAAGATGTTCGCCAGGCCAATCATGCACGCGGTGGTGATCTGCGCCGACATGCCTTGTGCGTAAGTCATGCCTTGCTTGCCGATCTTCTCGCCGATAGTCAGTACCACACGTTTCCAGCCCACCATGGTGCCCAGGCCCAGTGCCAGGGCAACCGCCAGAATCACCCAGAACGGCGCGTATTCGGTGGTGGTGGTCAGGTCTTTGCGCAGTTTGTCCAAGTCAGCCTTTTCACGGGCATTGAGGCTAGGCAACTTGCCGACTTTCTTCGCCGTGTCATCCAGGCAGAGCAAGTAGCGGCGCACTTCGATGCGGCTTTCCGACGACAACGAGTGGTAGTCCGATACACCTTTAAGGGTGCCGAGCAGGGCGGTGATGGTCGGTTCGGTCTGTTGCGGGTTGCAACGGAATTTCTCCGGCAGATCACCTTCGATGCTTTTACCCAGTGCCAGGTATTCACCCAGGGTGTCGGCATTGCGCTTGTAGAACTGGCTCAGGTGCAGGGTCGCATCGCGGGTCCGTTCGATCTGGTACGTCGTGCTGCCCAGGTCGAGTACGAACTGCGCCGGCACGATACCGATCAGCACCAGCATGATCAGGCCGATACCTTTCTGGCCATCGTTGGAGCCGTGCACGAAGCTCACGGCCATGGCCGAGATCACCAGGACCAGACGGTTCCAGAACGGTGGGTGCTTCTTGTCATCGAGCTTGCGGCGCTGATCCGGTGTCTTGTGCATCTTGGACAGTGGACGCCACCATTTAAGGCCGATCAACACCAGTGCCGCGACGAGGAAGCCGGCCATTGGCGAGAACACCAGGGAGGCACCAATGTCGATCGCCTTCTGCCAGTTCACGCCATCGGCCAACGGAATGTCGTTGATCAAGGCGTTGGCCAGGCCGACACCGAGGATCGAACCGATCAGGGTGTGGGAGCTGGAGGCCGGGATACCGAAGTACCAGGTGCCCAGGTTCCAGGTGATGGCGGCAGCAAGCAGCGAGAACACCATGGCCAGTCCGTGACCGGTATTCACATTGATCAGCAGTTCTACCGGCAGCAGGTGAACGATGGCATACGCCACGCCAACACCGCCCAGCAGCACGCCGAGGAAGTTGAACACCCCGGAAAAGAACACCGCCAGATGAGGCGGCATGGCTTTGGTGTAGATAACAGTGGCCACCGCGTTTGCGGTGTCATGAAAGCCGTTGATGAACTCGAAGGCGAGGACAAAGGCCAGGGCGAGCAAGAGGCTCACAAGCACCCAAGCATCCAGTCCGCTGAATAAATCGATCATGAAGGTTTTCTGACCCGGTCGTAAGGGGGCGCGATTATGCCAGAAAAGACTGCTAATCAATGCACTTGCTGCTCATCGGTAACATTCTTCAACGAATTAAATGGTGAGGGACGCCAATCTCCCAGCGTTTTACCGGGTTTTTCAAGTCATTGAATTAATAGATAAAAGCCGCAGGCACAAGGGTTTCTCTCGTGTAGTCGAGAGGCTTCAACGCTTGTATGAAATATCTGAGAAGAGGGTCAGAAACGAGCCATTTGCCTCATCCGAGGGGTGAGGTGGCCGCTGCCCGCTTGTAGCGGGCACGAAAGGCTTGATCGATGCCACCCGCTTTTAGCGGGAGCCGACACAGACCCCTGAAAGAATTCGGGCCGAGGCAGTCAAGGCTCTTCGGCTTTGAGTTCCTTTTCCATCTTCTGCAGTTCCTGGGTGAACGCCTGGTCCTGAACGGTGGCGCGTTTACGCCAGGGTTTACGTTCCGGTTCGGGCTGGGCGGCGTAGGTGGTGACTTCCCCGCCGTAAACTTCCTTGTAACGTTGTTCCTGGCGCTCAAGTTCCGCGCGCAGTTCGTCTTTCGTCACAGTGCTACCTGTATGAGTTGGGATAATTTCCGGTGAAACGCGCTGCATCGAGTCGATTGACCACGCTCATAAAAAGGGTAATGCCCAGGAAGGCAACCTTTTGACGGCATGTGAACAATACTTCCATGTTGCAGGCGGCCACGACACCAGAGAAAAACAGCTGACGTAGCATCAGGTTCCTGTTTCAGCGAGCGCTTTGGCGGAGCATATGAAATGAGCGTCAGGCGCTTGCTGCGGGCAACGACGATGGGACATCGCGCTGCCGGGTGACGGAGCCGGTGGATAAAAAACCGTTTCGCCACTGAATTGCATTATAGCGGTCGATTCGAAGAACACTATCACCGAGGCGTTAAAAGTAGTTCGTCATGTGTGATTGTTTTGTTACTGACAAGTGTTAACGGCAACTAGGATCCGATGATGTCATTGTGCAGCGATGTCTTTCTGGCGCCATTAAGGTGAACAACTTAAACCGCTTACATCGACCTTTAAGAAGTCGACCAGACAAAAAATAAAACGGGCAGTTAATGGCGTGAGTCGTATCAGACCTTGCGTGGCGTCGATTGCGATTATCGGCCTGTCGTCCGATAATCGCCCAATCTTGGCGGTCCCGGTCTTGTGTGCAGGAGCAGGGGCCGCGTGTAATAGCCGCTGATCCGCCTCGGAAAGGACCTGTCATGAACGATCAAATGCGCAACTCTTTCACTTCAGTGGCGCCGCCGATCGTCGCCTCACCCGCGAAGCGCATCCAGGCCTTGACCGGCGACCCTGATTTCATGACTTCCCTGGCGCGTGGCCTGGCGGTGGTGCAAGCGTTTCAAGAGCGCAAGCGCCACCTGACCATTGCCCAGATCAGCCATCGCACGGAAATTCCCCGCGCCGCCGTGCGACGTTGCCTGCATACCTTGATCAAACTCGGCTACGCCACCACCGACGGCCGCACCTATTCGCTGCTGCCCAAGGTGTTGACCCTGGGCCATGCCTATTTGTCTTCGACGCCACTGGCGGTGTCGGCCCAGCCGTACCTGGACCGCATGAGCGAGCAACTGCACGAAGCCTGCAACATGGCCACGCTGGAAGGCGATGACATTTTGTACATCGCACGCTCGGCGACCACGCAGCGGCTTATTTCGGTCGACCTTTCAGTGGGCGGTCGCCTGCCGGCGTATTGCACTTCAATGGGCCGGATTCTTCTTGCCGCGCTGGACGACACTTCGTTGCGTGAATACCTCGATCACGCAGAACTGCAAGCCAAGACCAGCCGCACGCTGCACACACCCGAGGCGTTGCTCGAATGCCTGCAAGAGGTGCGGCAACAAGGCTGGTGCATCGTCGATCAGGAACTGGAGCAGGGCCTGCGTTCGATTGCCGTGCCGGTGTACGACGCGTCCGGTCAGGTGGTGGCCGCCTTGAACGTCAGCACTCACGCCGGCCGTGTCAGTCGCAACGAACTGGAACAACGCTTCCTGCCCGGCCTGCTCAGCGCCAGCCGCGACCTCAGCGCACAGCTCTTCGCCTAAGCTTTTATCTAAGATGTTCGATAAACGCACAGACTCGCGTTTATCGAATTGACGCTCTTTCCCTTGGATCATTACTGTCGCGGCAGCGCCAGCTCAGGCTGGCACCTGTTCGACTGCGTTCTTGCGTGGAATAAAAATAATGAACCAGCCCCAGTCTGCTGTAGGTAACTGCCTCGACGTGCAGTCCTTCATCAATGCTCAACCCATTTCGCGCTATCAGTGGCGAGTGGTGATCCTGTGTTTCCTGATTGTCTTCCTCGATGGCCTCGATACTGCGGCCATGGGCTTTATTGCGCCTGCGTTGTCGCAGGATTGGGGGATCGACCGCGCCAGTCTTGGCCCAGTGATGAGTGCCGCATTGATCGGCATGGTCTTCGGCGCGCTGGGTTCCGGTCCGTTGGCTGACCGCTTCGGGCGCAAAGTCGTGCTGGTTGGCGCGGTGTTGTTGTTTGGTGCCTTCAGTCTGGCGTCGGCCTACAGCACCAATGTCGACCAATTGCTGGTGCTGCGTTTCCTCACCGGCCTTGGCCTTGGCGCTGGCATGCCGAACGCCACCACGCTGCTGTCGGAATACACCCCGGAGCGCAAGAAATCCCTGCTGGTGACCAGCATGTTCTGCGGCTTCAACCTCGGCATGGCCGGCGGCGGGTTTATCTCGGCCAAGCTGATCCCGGCGTTCGGTTGGCACAGTTTGCTGTTGATCGGCGGGATTCTGCCGCTGATCCTCTCGGTCGTCCTGCTGTTCTGGCTGCCGGAATCGGCGCGCTACCTTGTAGTCCGTAACCGTGGCACCGACAAAGTACGCAAGACCCTGGCGCCCATCGACCCGACCGTCGTCGCCCAGGCTTCAAGCTTCAGCGTGCCGGAACAGAAAACCGTGAAGGCGCGCAACGTATTCGCGGTGATCTTCTCCGGCACCTACAGCACCGGCACATTGCTGCTGTGGCTGACTTACTTCATGGGCCTGGTGATTGTGTACCTGCTGACCAGTTGGCTGCCGACACTGATGCGCGACAGCGGCGCGAGCATGGAGCAGGCCGCGTTCATCGGCGCGCTGTTCCAGTTTGGCGGGGTGCTGAGTGCGGTGGGCGTAGGCTGGGCGATGGACCGGTTCAATCCGCACAAGGTGATCGGCATTTTCTACCTGCTGGCCGGGGTGTTTGCCTACGCGGTGGGGCAGAGCCTGGGCAACATCACCCTGTTGGCGACGTTGGTGCTGGTGGCGGGCATGTGCGTCAACGGTGCGCAATCGGCGATGCCTTCCCTGGCGGCGCGGTTTTATCCGACACAAGGGCGGGCGACCGGGGTGTCATGGATGCTCGGGATTGGCCGCTTTGGCGCGATTCTCGGGGCATGGATGGGTGCGACGCTGCTCGGGTTGGGCTGGAATTTCGAGCAGGTGCTGACGGCACTGGTGATTCCGGCGGCGTTGGCGACCACGGCGGTGGTGATCAAGGGCATGGTCAGTCATGCGGATGCTACTTGAGGGGCTGATCCGGCATCTTCAGCGGTTTTGATGGCCTCTTCGCGAGCAGGCTCGCTCCCACAGGTGACCACGTTCCCCTGTGGGAGCGGGCTTGCTCGCGATGCTTTTGATCTTCGATAGGTTGCCAACAATCTGTTCGATAAACGAACACATAGTCGATTATCGGATTGTTTGGTGTTTTGCACAGGCTTAACCTTCAGTCATTCCGGCGCTGCGCATCGCGCCTTTTTCTTCCACTGTCGGTTGATAACAAAACGGGAGCCTGCCCCATGGCTGAAATCCTTTCGCTGCACGACGCGGTGAAGCAATTCGTAAACGACGGCGATACGGTCGCGCTCGAAGGCTTTACCCATCTGATCCCTACGGCGGCGGGTCATGAAATCATTCGTCAGGGCAAGAAAGACCTGACGCTGGTGCGCATGACCCCGGACCTGATCTACGACCAGTTGATCGGCGCCGGTTGTGCTCGCAAGTTGATTTTCTCCTGGGGCGGCAACCCGGGTGTGGGTTCGCTGCACCGTCTGCGTGATGCCGTCGAGAAACAGTGGCCGCATCCACTGGAGATCGAAGAGCACAGCCACGCCGACCTGGCCAATGCCTACGTCGCTGGCGCCTCCGGCCTACCGTTCGCGGTGCTGCGGGCCTACGCCGGTTCCGACCTGCCGAAGGTCAATCCACTGATCAAAACCGTCACCTGCCCGTTTACCGGTGAAGTGCTGGCGGCCGTGCCGTCGGTGCGTCCGGACATCACCGTGATCCATGCGCAGAAAGCCGACCGCAAAGGCAATGTGCTGCTGTGGGGCATTCTCGGCGTGCAGAAAGAAGCCGCACTGGCCGCCAAGCGTTGCATCGTCACCGTCGAAGAAATCGTCGACGACCTCAATGCACCGATGAACTCCTGCGTCCTGCCCACCTGGGCCTTGAGCGCGGTTTGCCTCGTCCCTGGCGGCGCGCATCCGTCCTACGCCCATGGCTACAACGAGCGTGACAACCGTTTCTACCAGGCCTGGGACCCGATTGCCCGCGACCGTGAAACCTTCACCGCGTGGATCAATGAATACATCCACGGTAGCGCTGACTTTAGCGAGTTCCAGGCCAAGCTGGCCGCTGCTTCGGAGGCCAAGTAATGACTTACACCACCAATGAAATGATGACCGTCGCCGCCGCTCGCCGTTTGAAGAACGGTTCGGTGTGCTTCGTCGGCATCGGCCTGCCGTCGAAAGCGGCCAACCTGGCGCGCCTGACGTCGTCGCCGGATGTGGTCCTGATCTACGAATCGGGCCCGATCGGTGCCAAGCCGAGCGTATTGCCGCTGTCGATTGGTGACGGTGAGCTGGCGGAAACCGCCGACACCGTGGTCCCGACCGGTGAGATTTTTCGCTATTGGTTGCAGGGCGGGCGTATCGACGTCGGTTTCCTCGGCGCTGCGCAAGTCGACCGTTTCGGCAACATCAACACCACCGTGGTCGGCGATTACTTCTCGCCGAAAGTCCGTCTGCCGGGTGCCGGTGGCGCGCCGGAGATTGCCGGCTCGGCCAAAAGTGTATTGATCATCCTCAAGCAGTCGGCGCGTTCTTTCGTCGACAAGCTCGACTTCATTACCTCGGTCGGCCATGGCGAGGGTGGCGATTCGCGCAAGCGTCTTGGTTTGCCGGGCGCCGGTCCGGTCGGCATCATTACCGACCTGTGCATCATGGAGCCGGAAGCCGGCACCCATGAATTTGTGGTCACCGCGCTGCACCCTGGCGTGACCCGTGAGCAAGTGGTTGCCGCCACCGGATGGCCGATTCGTTTTGCCGACACGGTTGAAAACACCGCCGAGCCCACCGACGTTGAACTGACGGCACTGCGCGATCTTGAAGCCCGCACCGCCGCCGCTCATGGCCAAGCCCCCGGAGAAGCCTGATGCGTGACGTTTATATCTGCGACGCCATTCGCACCCCCATCGGCCGTTTTGGCGGCGGTCTGTCCGCCGTTCGTGCGGACGACCTGGCCGCCGTGCCGATCAAGGCGCTGATGGAACGCAATCCGTCGGTGGACTGGACGGCCGTGGACGAGGTGTTCCTCGGCTGCGCCAACCAGGCCGGCGAAGACAACCGTAACGTCGCACGCATGGCGTTGCTGCTGGCCGGGCTGCCGGAAAGCATTCCCGGCGTCACGCTCAATCGCCTGTGCGCGTCGGGCATGGACGCCATCGGCACGGCGTTCCGTGCCATCGCCAGCGGTGAAATGGAGCTGGCGATTGCCGGCGGCGTCGAGTCGATGTCCCGCGCACCGTTCGTGATGGGCAAGGCTGATGCGGCGTTCTCGCGCAATATGAAGCTGGAAGACACCACCATCGGCTGGCGTTTCATCAACCCGTTGATGAAGGCGCAATACGGTGTGGATGCGATGCCGCAGACCGCCGACAACGTCGCCGATGATTACCAAGTGTCCCGCGAGGATCAGGACGCTTTCGCGCTGCGCAGCCAGCAGCGCACAGCCGCCGCGCAGGCTGCAGGATTTTTCGCTGAAGAAATCGTCGAAGTGCGGATTGCCCACAAGAAGGGTGAAACGGTCGTGTCGCAGGATGAGCATCCTCGTGGCGATACCACCCTGGAGATGCTGGCCAAACTCAAACCGATCAATGGCCCCGACAAAACCGTCACCGCTGGCAACGCTTCGGGCGTCAACGACGGTGCGGCGGCGTTGATTCTGGCCTCGGCCGAAGCCGTGAAAAAACACGGCCTCACCGCCCGCGCTAAAGTGCTGGGTATGGCAAGCGCCGGTGTCGCGCCACGAGTGATGGGCATCGGCCCTGTCCCGGCGGTGCGCAAACTGACCGAGCGTCTGGGCGTGGCGGTCAGCGATTTCGACGTGATCGAACTCAACGAGGCCTTCGCCAGCCAAGGCTTGGCGGTGCTGCGCGAACTGGGCATTGCCGACGACGCGGCCCAGGTCAACCCGAACGGTGGCGCCATTGCCTTGGGCCATCCGCTGGGCATGAGCGGTGCGCGCCTGGTCCTGACCGCGCTGCATCAGTTGGAAAAAACCGGCGGCAAGAAAGGCCTGGCGACCATGTGCGTCGGTGTCGGCCAAGGTCTGGCGCTGGCGATCGAACGCGTCTGACACGCCGCGTCGACAAACAAGAACAGAGGAAAGCGCAATGACTGACAAGCCTGGTTACCGTCGTCCGCAGGAAGGCACTCAGCCGGAATACCTGCACCCGACGTATCAATCCACCAACCTTCGCTCGCCGTCCAAGCCGTTGGTGTTTCTGCCCCATTCGTTGTCGGAAATCACCGGCCCGACCATCGGCGCCGATCGTGTCAGCGAGAAGGACAACGACCTGACCGTTCAGCACAAGGGCGAGCCACTGGGTGAACGGATCATCATTCACGGCCGTGTGCTCGATGAAAACGGTCTGCCCGTGCCGGGGATTCTGGTGGAGATCTGGCAGGCCAACGCCGCCGGTCGCTACAACCATGCCCGCGACCTGCACGACGCGCCGCTGGACCCGAACTTCACCGGCACCGGCCGCACCGTGACCGATGCCGATGGCTGGTATCAATTCCAGACCATCAAGCCCGGCGCCTACCCGTGGGGTAACCACCACAACGCATGGCGCCCGGCGCACATCCATTTCTCGTTGTTCGGGCCGAGCATTCTCACGCGTCTGGTCACGCAGATGTATTTCCCGGGCGACCCGCTGCTGGCCTATGACCCGATCTACAACTGCGTGCCCGATACCAGCGCCAAAGAGCGCTTGATCGCGACGTTCGATCTGGAAAAAACCGTCCCTTCCTATGCCCTCGGTTATCGCTGGGACATCGTCTTGCGCGGCCGCGACGCCACGCCGATGGAGAAATAAGATGACGCTGAACGCGACCACGTCCCACACCGTCGGGCCGTATTACCACATCGGCCTGACCTGGCTGAACCGCGAAGACCTGACCGTCGAACAAACCCTCGGCCAACGCGTGGCGATCACCGGGCAAGTCATCGATGGCAACGGCGATGTCGTCAACGACGCGATGCTGGAAGTCTGGCAGGCCAACGCCGCCGGCAAGTACGACCATCCGGAAGACGATCAGGACAAACCGCTGGACCCGAACTTCGAAGGCTTTGGCCGGGTGCCGGTGGATGCAGAAGGGCGCTTTCGTTTCACCACCATCAAGCCGGGCACGGTCGAAGGCCTGAAAGGCTCGACCCAGGCCCCGCACTTGGTGGTGCTGGTGTTTGCCCGCGGGTTAGTGAAGCATTTGCTGACGCGGATTTACTTTGAGGGTGAAGCGGCGAATGTGTCGGATCCGCTGCTGGAGTGCGTACCGGCCGAGCGTCGCACCACGTTGCTGGCGAAGCAGGATGCGTCCGGTGTGTACCAGTGGAATGTGATCCTGCAAGGCACTGATGCCGAGACGGTGTTCTTCGACTATTGAATCAACACCGCAAATCCCTGTAGGAGTGAGCCTGCTCGCGAAGAGGACATTACATTCAACATCAATGTTGACTGTTAGACCGCTTTCGCGAGCAGGCTCGCTCCCACAAGGGATCATCTCCCACAAGGGGATTTGTGTGGCTGATCTATCTGGGGAACAGGACTGTTGCGAAGTGTGTCTAGACTCTCACTGTCCCCATTGAGTGAAAAACAATGACAACGACCGCTGCTTCAACAGAACACTACACCGGCGAAGAGCGCAGCAAGCGCATCTTCGCCATTGTCGGCGCCTCGTCCGGCAACCTCGTGGAATGGTTCGACTTCTACGTCTACGCCTTTTGCGCGATCTATTTCGCCCCGGCCTTTTTCCCGTCCGACAACCCCACGGTGCAACTGGTCAACACCGCTGGCGTGTTCGCCGCCGGGTTCCTGATGCGCCCCATCGGCGGCTGGATTTTCGGCAGGGTGGCGGACAAGCACGGGCGCAAGAACTCGATGATGATCTCGATTCTGATGATGTGCTTCGGTTCGTTGCTCATCGCGTTCCTGCCGACCTATAAGGACATCGGCGTCTGGGCGCCGGTGCTGTTGCTGTTCGCGCGTTTGATTCAAGGGTTGTCGGTGGGCGGCGAGTACGGCACCACCGCCACCTACATGAGCGAAGTCGCGCTCAAGGGCCAGCGCGGCTTTTTCGCCTCGTTCCAGTACGTGACGCTGATTGGCGGACAATTGCTGGCGGTGTCGCTGGTGGTGATCCTGCAACAGTTCCTCAGTGAAGATGAGCTGCGTGCCTACGGCTGGCGGATTCCGTTTGTGGTCGGTGCGGCGGCTGCGCTGATTTCGCTGTTCCTGCGTCGTTCGCTGAAGGAAACCAGCAGCAAGGAAATGCGCGAAAACAAGGACGCCGGCAGTATTGCCGCACTGTTCCGCGACCATAAAGCCGCGTTCATTACCGTGCTCGGTTACACCGCCGGTGGCTCGCTGATTTTCTACACCTTCACCACGTACATGCAGAAATACCTGGTGAACACCGCCGGCATGCAGGCCAAGACCGCCAGTTACATCATGACCGGCGCGCTGTTCCTTTATATGTGCATGCAACCGTTCTTCGGCATGCTCGCCGACAAGATCGGTCGGCGTAATTCGATGCTCTGGTTCGGCGCCCTCGGGACCTTGTGCACCGTGCCGATTCTATTGAGCCTGAAAAGTGTCAGCAGTCCGTTCCTGGCCTTCGTGCTGATTACCGTGGCGCTGGCGATCGTGAGTTTCTACACCTCGATCAGTGGCCTGGTGAAAGCCGAGATGTTCCCGCCGGAAGTGCGCGCCCTCGGCGTCGGCCTTGCCTACGCGGTGGCGAATGCGATCTTCGGTGGTTCGGCGGAATACGTGGCCCTGAGCCTGAAAGCCGTGGGCATGGAAAACTCCTTCTACTGGTACGTTACGGTGATGATGGCGGTGGCGTTCCTGTTCAGTTTGCGTCTGCCCAAACAGGCGAAATATTTGCACCACGACCTCTGATCTTTCCGCGTGGGCCTGACGGGCCCGCGCCATCAAGGACTGTTTATGAACGATCGACCGGGCAATCAATTGTTCGATGCCTATTTCACTGCCCGCGATATGCGTGAGGTGTTCTGCGATCAGGGCCGCGTGCAGGCCATGCTCGATTTCGAGGCGGCGCTGGCCCGGGCCGAGGCGCGTGTCGGGCTGATCCCGCAATCGGCTGTCGCTTCGATTGAAGCGGCGTGCCAGGCCGGGCATTACGACTTCGCCGTCCTCGGCGAGGCGATTGCCACGGCCGGCAACTCGGCCATTCCATTGGTCAAGGCGTTGGGCAAACAGATCGCGGCCAGCGACGCCGAAGCCGAGCGCTATGTGCATTTGGGTGCGACCAGCCAGGATGTGATGGACACAGGGCTAGTGTTGCAACTGCGCCAGGCACTGGCATTGATCGAAAGCGATCTCGCGCAACTAGGCGACATCCTCGCCACTCAAGCCAAACGCTATGTCGCCACGCCGTTGGCCGGACGCACCTGGTTGCAGCACGCCACGCCGGTCACCCTCGGCATGAAAATCGCCGGATGGCTGGGCGCGGTCACCCGCAGCCGTCAGCGCTTGCAAGAGCTCAAGCCGCGTCTGCTGGTGCTGCAATTTGGCGGTGCCTCCGGAACCCTGGCCGCCCTCGGCGCACAGGCGATGCCGATTGCCGAAGCGCTGGCCGGCGAGTTGCAGCTGAGCTTGCCGGATCAGCCTTGGCACACCCAACGTGATCGTCTGGTGGAGTTTGGCTCGGTGCTGGGATTGATCGCCGGCAGCCTCGGCAAACTCGGCCGCGACATCAGCCTGTTGATGCAGACCGAAGCCGGTGAGGTGTTTGAACCGTCGGCGCCGGGCAAGGGCGGTTCTTCGACCATGCCGCACAAGCGCAACCCGGTGGGTGCTGCGGTGCTGATCGGTGCGGCGACACGCGTTCCCGGTTTGCTCTCGACGCTCTTCAGCGCCATGCCGCAGGAGCACGAGCGCAGCCTCGGCTTGTGGCATGCAGAGTGGGAAACCCTGCCGGAGATTTGTTGCCTGGTGTCTGGCAGCCTCAAGCAAGCCTTGCTGGTGGCTCAGGGGCTGGAAGTGGATGCGGATCGCATGGCTCGCAACCTCGATTTGACCCAAGGCCTGGTGCTGGCCGAAGCGGTGAGCATCGTCCTCGCCCAACGGGTCGGCCGCGACACTGCGCATCATCTGTTGGAACGCTGCTGCAAACGTGCGGTGGCTGAACAGCGGCATCTGCGCGCCGTGCTGGGTGACGAACCGCAAGTGACCGCCGAGCTTTCGGCGGCTGAACTCGATCATTTGCTGGACCCCGCCCATTACCTCGGTCAGGCCCAAACCTGGGTCGAGCGGGCGTTGGCTGAACATTCTGCGTTGATTGCCTGAAGGAGATTGCTGTGGCTTTTGTACAACTCGCCGAGGGCGAACTGCACTACCAACTGGATGGACCTGAAGATGCGCCGGTACTGGTGCTGTCCAACTCGCTGGGCACTGACCTGCACATGTGGGACGCGCAGGTTGCGGCGTTCACCGAACGTTTCCGGGTGCTGCGTTTCGACACCCGTGGCCACGGCCAGTCTCTGGTGACACCCGGCCCGTACAGCATCGAGCAACTGGGTCGCGACGTACTGGCACTGCTGGACGCCTTGCACATTGAACGTGCGCATTTCTGCGGATTGTCCATGGGCGGTTTGATCGGCCAATGGCTGGGGATCAACGCCGCTGATCGACTGAACAAATTGGTGGTGTGCAACACCGCGGCGAAAATCGGCGATCCGTCGATCTGGAACCCGCGCATTGAAACGGTGCTGCGTGACGGTCCGGCCGCGATGGTTGCGCTGCGCGATGCCTCGATTGCGCGCTGGTTTACCCCGGACTTTGCTGCCGCCAATCCGTCTGCCGCGAAGCGAATCACCGACATGCTCGCCGCCACGTCACCTGAGGGTTATGCAGCCAATTGTGCAGCAGTGCGGGATGCCGATTTCCGTGATCAGTTGTCGTCGATCAAGGCGCCGTTGCTGGTGATCGCCGGCACTGAAGACGCAGTGACGCCACCGTCCGGTGGGCACTTCATTCAAGAGCACGTGCAGGGCGCCGAATACGCCGAGTTCTACGCCGCACATTTGTCCAACGTCCAGGCCGGCGCCGCGTTCAGCGCGCAGGTGTTGGCGTTTTTGTCAGCTTAATAAGGGGATGGTTGTGGACGAAAAACAACGTTACGACGAGGGCATGAAAGTCCGTCGCGCAGTACTCGGCGACGCTCACGTCGACCGCAGCCTGACCACCCTGACCGAGTTCAACTCGGAGTTTCAGGAGATGATCACCCGCCACGCCTGGGGTGATATCTGGACCCGCCCGGGCCTGCCGCGCCATACCCGCAGCCTGATCACCATTTCCATGCTGATCGGCATGAACCGCAATGAAGAACTCAAGCTGCACCTGCGCGCCGCCGCCAACAACGGCGTGACCCGTGGCGAGATCAAGGAAGTGATCATGCAGAGCGCAATCTACTGCGGCATCCCGGCGGCGAACGCGACGTTCCATTTGGCGGAGTCGGTTTGGGATGAGTTGGGGGTTGAATCGCGGGAGTGACCTCGGGTTTTGATGGTGCCTGAACTGACGCCTTCGCGAGCAGGCTCGCTCCCACATTTAGACCGCATTCTCCCTGGGGGAACTCGTTCAACTGTGGGAGCGAGCCTGCTCGCGAAAGCGGTCTATCAGTCGACATAGGTATTGAATGGCTCACACCTACTGGTGATGGGGGGTTACAACAGGCTGATCGGATAGCTGATGATCAACCGGTTTTCATCGAATTCGTTGTTGCTGAAATCGCGGCGGATGGTCGAGTTGCGCCATTTGACGTTGAAGTCCTTTAACGCGCCGCTTTGCACGGTGTAGCCCAGTTCCGATTCGCGGCCCCATTCCTTGCCGTCGGTGATGGTGCCGGTGTGGACGTTGTCGCCGCTGATGTAGCGGTTCATCAGGGTCAGGCCCGGAATGCCGAGGGCTACGAAGTTATAGTCGTGGCGCACCTGCCAGGATCTTTCCTGCGCGTTATCGTAACTGGCGTTGTAGCTGTCGTTGGCCAGGGTGCCGCCGCTGGTGCCGTTGACGCGCATCCAGGCGCTGTCGCCCGTGAGTTTTTGCAGGCCGACGTAGAAGGTGTTGCCGCCGTATTTGGCCGAGAACAGGCCGGACCAGGTCTTGTTGTCGAGATCGCCGGCGCGGGCGCTGCCGTCATCCTTGCCGTAGAAAAAGCCGAGGTTGGCGCCCAGGGTCCAGTCGCCCAGTGGCTGGCTGTGGATCAGATTGACGAATTGCTGGCTGTAGATGTCCTTGAGTTCAGCGTTCCACAGGCCGATTTGGGTGCGCTTTTCGTTGAAGGCGTATTCACCGCCCTGGAAGTTGAAACGGTCGGAGGTGAAGACCGGTTTTCCGTTCATCGACATGTCGCTCATGCTGCTGTCGTCGCGCGGGCTGTTGGCGCGGAATTGGCCGCCGTAGAGCGTCAGGCCGGCGATTTCCTTTGAGGTGATCTGGCCGCCACGGAAGGTTTGCGGCAGGGAACGGCCGTCGTCCGAACGCAGGATCGGCAGCACCGGCATCCATTCACCGACCTTCACTTCGGTCTGGGACAGCTTGGCCTTGAACGCGACGTTGGTGCGACCGAAGTTGTCCGCCGGGCGTCCGTCATGGTCCAGCGGCAGCAACTGCGTACCGCCGGTGCCTTTGCCGCCGTCGAGCTTCAGCGAGTACAACCCCAACACGTCCATACCGAAGCCGACAGTGCCCTGGGTGAAGCCGGATTTGGCGTCGAGGATGAAGTTTTGCGTCCACTCTTCGGCCTTGCCCTGGGCTTTGGTCGGGTTGGTAAAGTTGCGGTTGATGTAGAAGTTGCGCAGGTTCAGGTTGACCTTGGCGCCGTCGACAAAACCCGATTCCTCGGCTTGAGCGGGCAGGGCTGCGCCGGCCACTGCAATGGCGATCAGGCCGGGGAGGAAATACTGCGCGGTGGAATGCGTCATGGGCTCGGGTCTCTCTAATTGTTGGGGATGAAGCGCGGTGATGCCGCAACCTTGGGTTGCAGACGAAAGATCTGATCGATTCAGAAAAGCTGCGGAATCAGCCGGACAAGGCAGGGCGCGGGAGCATGAGGGTGAACCTGATGTTGTTGGTCTTGTGCGAGGAATGGTGCGGGGAATGTACTGGATGGTTCAATTGGTGAAAGCGTGTTTTGGGCGATTATCGAACATAAGATTGATCAGGATTTTAGGGTGTCTGTACCCGACTCTTCGCGAGCAGGCTCGCTCCCACATTTGACCGCATACTTTCTGGAGGACCCCGATTAAATGTGGGAGCGAGCCTGCTCGCGAAGGGGCCAGTGAGCACACCGACACTTTTCCCGCACCCAACAAAAAGCCCACCAAAAGGTGGGCTTCCTGTTTTCACAGCGCTATCAGAACATCTTCATCTTCGGCGCTTCTTCTTTCAGCGGTTCGACCTTGGCGGTCTGCTGATTCCAGCCACCACCCAGTGCCTTGTACAGATTGACCGCGCTGACCAGTTGCGCCAGACGGTCAGTGATCAGCACTTGTTGCGCGTTGAACAGCTGACGCTGGGCATCGAGGAAGGTCAGGTTGCTGTCGACACCAATGCGGTAACGACGCTCGGCCAGGCGGTAGTACTCCTGGTTGGCGGTGACGTTGTCGCGCTGCGCCTGCAACTGGTGGGTGTAGGTCTCGCGGGCAGCGAGGCCGTCGGCGACTTCCTGGAAGGCCGTTTGAATGGACTTCTCGTAGTTCGCCACGCCGATGTCTTTCTGGATTTTCGAGTAATCCAGGCTGGCGCTCAGGCTGCCGGCGTTGAAGATCGGCAGGTTGATCTGCGGCGAGAACAGCCAGGTGCCCGAACCGCCCTTGAACAGACCGGACAAGTCCGGGCTCAGGGTGCCGGCGTTGGCCGTCAGGCTGATGCTCGGGAAGAACGCAGCCCGTGCCGCACCGATGTTGGCGTTGGCAGCTTTCAGGTTGTATTCGGCCTGGAGGATGTCCGGACGACGTTGCAGCAAGTCCGATGGCAGACCGGCGGGCACGTCGCTCAGCAAATCGTCAGACAGCGGTTTGGCGGCTTGCAGGTTGGCAGGGATGCCGGTGCCGAGCAGGAGCACCAGGCTGTTTTCATCCTGAGCGACCTGGCGGGTGTACTTCGCCAGTTGAACCCGGGCGGTTTCCACCGAGGTGCGCGACTGGGCGAGGTCCAGCGCCGAGGCCACACCGACTTCGGCACTGCGCGCGGTGAGCTTGTAGCTCTCCTCGAACGCACCGAGGGTGTCCTGGGTGACTTTCAGCAGTTCCTTGTCGGCTTGCCAGGCCAGGTAGGCGTTGGCCACGCTGGCCACCAGGCTGAGCTGCGTACTGCGTCGACCTTCTTCAGTGGCGAAGTACTTCTGCAGTGCTTCTTCACTCAGGCTGCGAACCCGACCGAACAGGTCGAGTTCATAGGCACTGATGCCGACCGTGGCCGAGTAGGAACTGCTGATGCCCGCCTGACCGGTTTGCGACGCGTCAGCCGGAACGCGCTGACGGCTGCCGGTGCCGTTGGCCGACACGGCCGGGTACAGGTCGGCGCGCTGGATGCGGTATTGAGCCGCAAAAGCGTCGATGTTCAAGGCCGCGACACGCAGGTCACGGTTGTTTTCCAGTGCGACCTGGATCAGCTGTTGCAGGGCCGGGTCATGGAAAAACTGCTTCCAGCCTTGCTCTGCTGCCGCCTGGCCAGCCGCCTGGGCCGGCGAGTACGCCGGACCTTGCGGGTATTGGGCTGCCACCGGTGCCGCAGGTTGCTGATAATCGGGTATCAGCGAGCAACCACCGAGCACAAACGCGGCAACGGCTAGGGAAAGTAGCGACTTGCTCATTGGCCAGCCTCTTTAGGAGTTTCAGTGGCGTCATCCTGGTCGACTTTTTTGCGCTGACCGATGGACGACACAGTGACGAAGAACAGTGGGACCCAGAAGATCGCCAGCACGGTGGCGGTGATCATACCGCCAATCACGCCGGTGCCGATGGCATGCTGGCTACCCGAACCTGCACCGGTGGAAATCGCCAGGGGTACCACGCCGAGAACGAAGGCGAGCGAGGTCATGATGATCGGTCGCAGACGCATCCGGCAGGCTTCAATTGCCGCATCGCGCAGGCTACGCCCTTGTTCATGCAGTTCCTTTGCAAATTCGACAATCAAAATGGCGTTTTTCGCCGCCAGGCCGATGGTCGTCAACAGGCCCACCTGGAAGTACACGTCGTTGGACAGGCCACGCAGGCTGGTCGCCATCAGTGCACCGATGATCCCCAGCGGCACCACCAGCATCACCGCAATCGGGATCGACCAGCTTTCATACAGCGCCGCCAGACACAGGAACACCATCAGCAGCGACAGGGCATACAGCGCTGGCGCCTGGGAACCGGACAAGCGTTCCTCGTACGACAGGCCGGTCCAGGAAATACCGACACCCGCCGGCAGCTTCGCGGCAATCGCTTCGACTTCGGCCATGGCTTCACCGGTGGAGTAGCCCGGCGCCGGGGAGCCGAGGATTTCCATCGCTTCCACGCCGTTGTAACGGGCCAGCTTCGGCGAGCCGTAAATCCATTCACCCTTGGCAAACGCCGAGAACGGAACCATGGTGCCGACGCTGTTGCGCACATACCATTTCTTCAGGTCTTCCGGGCTCATACGCGAGCCAGGCTGGCCTTGCACGTACACCTTCTTCACTCGACCACGGTCGATGAAGTCGTTGACGTAGCTACTGCCCAGCGCAATCGACAGGGTGTTGTTGATGTCGGCGATGGTCACGCCCAAGGCGCTGGCCTTCTCGTCGTCGATTTCCAGTTGGTATTGCGGTTCGTCGTTCAGGCCGTTCGGGCGCACTTGCGTCAGAATCTTGCTCTGCGCGGCCATGCCGAGGAACTGGTTACGGGCAGCCATCAGCTTGTCGTGACCAATGCCGGCACGGTCTTGCAGGAACACGTCGAAACCGGTGGCGTTACCCAGTTCCAGTACCGCCGGTGGCGCAAAGGCAAACACCATGGCATCGCGGAAGGTGAAGAAGTGCTGCTGGGCACGGGCCGCCACCTTGAACACGTTGTTGTCGGCGTTACGTTCGTCCCATGGACGAAGCATGATGAACGCCATGCCCGAGCTCTGGCCACGACCGGCGAAGTTGAAGCCGGTCACGGTAAACACCGAGTTCACCGCATCGCCTTCACCGCCATCCTTGCCTGGACGCAGCAGGAATTCACGCATCTCGTCCACGACCACCTGGGTCCGCTGGGCGGTTGAACCGGCCGGCGTCTGCACCTGGGCGAACAGTACGCCCTGGTCTTCTTCCGGCAGGAACGCCGTCGGAATACGGGTGAACAGCCAGATCATGCCGACAATGATGAGGAGATAGGCCAGCAGGTACGGCGCCTTGCGCGAGAGCATGCTGCCCACGCCGCGCTCATAGCTTCTTACGCCGCGGTCGAAATTCCGGTTGAACCAGCCGAAGAAGCCACGCTTGGGTGTGCCGTGCTCACCCTTGGGAATGGCCTTGAGCATGGTGGCGCAGAGCGCCGGGGTGAAGATCAGTGCAACCAGTACCGACAAGGCCATGGCCGAGACGATGGTGATCGAGAACTGCTTGTAGATCACGCCGGTGGAGCCGCTGAAGAACGCCATTGGCAGCAGAACCGCCGACAGCACCATGGCGATACCGACCAGTGCACCCTGGATCTGCCCCATGGATTTCTTGGTGGCCTCCTTGGGTGACAGGCCTTCTTCACTCATGACCCGTTCGACGTTTTCCACCACGACGATGGCGTCGTCCACCAGCAAGCCGATGGCCAGGACCATACCGAACATGGTCAGGGTGTTGATGCTGAAACCGGCGGCCGCGAGGATGCCGAACGTACCCAGCAGTACCACCGGCACCGTCATCGTGGTGATGATGGTGGCGCGGAAGTTTTGCAGGAACAGGAACATCACCAGGAACACCAGCACGACGGCTTCGACCAAGGTGTGAACCACGCCTTTGATCGACTCGGTCACCACTGGAGTGGTGTCATACGGGAACACCACCTCCATCCCTTGCGGGAAGAACGGCTTGAGGTCGTCGATGGTCTTGCGCAGGGCTGCGGCGGTATCCAGAGCGTTGGCGCCAGTGGCCAGCTTCACCGCCAGACCGGACGCCGGAGCGCCGTTGAACTGGGCGTTGATGCTGTAGTTTTCACCACCCAGACCAACGTCGGCGACATCTTTCAAGCGAACCTGAGAGCCGTCCTTGTTGACCTTGAGCAGGATTTTATTGAACTGCTCGGCGGTCTGCAGACGGGTCTTGCCGATGATTGTGGCGTTCAGCTGTGTGTCGGGCAGGGCCGGCAAACCGCCGAGTTGACCGGACGAGATCTGCACGTTTTGCGCGGCGATGGCGGTTTTGACGTCAACCGGGGTCAGGTTGTAGTTGTTCAGCTTGGCCGGGTCGAGCCAGATACGCATGGCGTACTGGGAACCGAACACCTGGAAGTCACCGACACCGGCGGTTCGCGAGATCGGGTCCTGCATGTTCGACACGATGTAGTTGGACAAGTCGTCCTTGGTCATGCTGCCGTCACGCGATACCACACCGATGACCAACAGGAAGTTCTTCACTGCCTTGGTCACGCGGATACCTTGCTGCTGCACTTCTTGCGGCAGCAGCGGGGTGGCCAGGTTCAGCTTGTTCTGGACCTGAACCTGCGCGGTATCGGAGTTGGTGCCTTGCTCGAAGGTCGCGGTGATGGTCATGGTGCCGTCGGAGTTACTTTCCGAGGACACATAACGCAAGTGATCGATGCCGTTGAGCTGTTGTTCGATCACCTGCACCACGGTGTCCTGTACCGTTTGTGCCGAAGCACCTGGGTAGGTCACGGAGATGGCGATCGCCGGAGGCGCAATGCTCGGGTACTGGTTGATCGGCAGTTTGAGGATCGATAGTGCCCCGACCAGCATGATCACCAGGGCAATTACCCAGGCGAAAATCGGACGGTCGATAAAAAATTTCGACATGGTTTACTCCCCTTTGCCGCTGGAAGCCTTATCAGCTGCCTGTGCGGGGGCCGGGTTCTTTACGCCAACGTTAGTCGCTTCACTGGCTTTGACTTCGATGCCAGGTTTGACGAATTGCAGCCCTTCAGTGATCAGGCGATCGCCTGCCTTCAGGCCGTCCTCGATCAGCCATTGGCTGCCGACGGTGCGGCTGGCCTTGAGCTGACGCAGCTCGACCTTGTTGTCAGGGCCGACGACCAGTGCAGTCGGGGTGCCTTTCAGATCACGGGTCACGCCTTGTTGCGGCGCCAGAATAGCTGCTGCGTTCACCCCGGATTGCAACTGGGCGTGCACGAACATGCCCGGCAGCAGAGTGTGTTCCGGGTTCGGGAACACGGCGCGCAGGGTCACGGAACCGGTGGTCTGGTCAACCGAGACTTCGGAGAATTCGAGCTTGCCGTCCAGCTTGTACTGGCTGCCGTCTTCGAGGGTCAGCTTGACCGTAGCCGCGTTGTCGCCAGCCTTTTGCAGGCGACCGCTTTCCAGTTCACGGCGCAGTTGCAGCAATTCCACCGAGGACTGCGTCACGTCGACGTAGATCGGGTCGATTTGCTGGATCACTGCCATCGGATCGGCCTGGCCGCTGGTGACCAGCGCGCCTTCGGTCACGTTCGAGCGACCGATACGGCCGGTGAGCGGTGCGTAGACCTTGGTGTAGCGCACGTTGATCTGGGCAGTCTGCAGGGCAGCTTCCGATTGCATGCGGTTGGCCACTGCGGTGTCGTATTCCTGACGGCTGACGGCTTGTTCGTTGACCAATTGCTTGTAGCGGTCGGAGATCGACTTGGTCTGTTGCAGGTTGGCTTCGGCACTTTTCAGGGTGGCGTCATACACCGACGAATCGATCTGATAGAGCTGTTGGCCAATTTTGACGTCGCCGCCTTCCTTGAACATGCGCTTGAGAATGATGCCGTTCACCTGAGGACGCACTTCGGCGATGCGGTACGCGCTGGTACGACCCGGCAGGTCGGACGTCAGCGTAAACGTTTGCGGCTGCAGGGTAACGACGCCGACCTGAGGAGGCGGTGCGGCTGGTGCAGCTTCTTCCTTTTTGCATCCGCTGAGCAGCGATGCCAAGGCGACGGCAGTGACCAGAGCGGTAACAGCTGGCTTGAATTGCATGAAAATCCTCGGGTCAGGCGCGCAAAGTGCGCACTAGAAAGGTGGAAGGGTAAAAATAGGGTGCTGAGTGGATAAGTAGCTTGCTAAGGAATATACTTACGTTCATGGTTGTTTGTAAACACCTTGGCTGCGTACCCACTTCGTTACAAAAGCCGTTCGAAGGTTTGAATTCTAAGACGGGGACGGCGCCCAAGAGCGAACGCTCCACTTTTATTCAGCTGATGTTCAGACATCACTGAAGCATCCTGATTGAGGTTTTACTGCCATGGTCCGTCGCACCAAAGAGGAAGCTCAAGAAACCCGCGCCCAGATACTCGAAGCGGCAGAGAAAGCCTTTTATGAAAGGGGCGTGGCGCGCACGACGCTGGCGGACATCGCTACCTTGGCCGGCGTGACTCGCGGTGCCATCTATTGGCATTTCAGCAACAAGGCCGATCTGGTGCAGGCCATGCTGGATACCTTGCATGAGCCGCTTGATGAGATGGCCAGGGCCAGCGAAAGCGAAGAGGAACTTGATCCGCTCGGCTGCATGCGCAAGCTGCTGATTCATTTGTTTCATCAAGTTGCACTGGACCCGAAAACCCGACGCATTAATGAGATTTTGTTTCATAAGTGCGAATTCACCGATGAAATGTGCGATCTGCGCCAACAGCGCCTGACGGCCAGCCTTGATTGCAATGTGCGCATCGGCCTGGCCCTGCGTAATGCCGTGAATCGGGGGCAAATGCCCGAAGACCTCGACACGGCGCGCGCGGCCATCAGCCTGCACGCTTACATCGATGGCATTCTGTACCAGTGGTTGCTGGCCCCCGACAGCTTTCAATTGCACGCCGAAGCCGAACGTTGGGTCGAGGCCGGGCTGGACATGCTGCGCTTGAGCCCCAGCCTGCGCAAATGAAACAAAATGCGTAATTGGCTTCGCCCGTGTCAACTTTCCGGGCGGGTGCCGATTCCATGGGGTGCTTTTATATACGGACGCTCGCCAGGATGACAGGTAGCGAGCTACGTATTTTGTAGGAATTTTGTGTCTTGCGTGTGAATGTGTGTGATCGCGCCACATTAAAAACCAAAAAGCCCCGGCTCTCACGAGTAGGGGCTTTTTGCGTTTCACTGACGGTTACTTACAGCGCCGGGTAGTCGATGTAACCGACCGGGCCTTTGGCGTAGAACAGTTCTGGACGTGCTTCGTTCAGCGGCGCATCGGCCTTCAAACGGGCCGGCAAGTCCGGGTTGGCAATGAACGGCACACCGAAGGCGACCGCATCAGCCTTGCCGCTGGCCAGCCAGGCGTTGGCGCTGTCCTTGGTGAAGCGTTCGTTGGCGATGTACGGGCCGCCGAAGGCTTCTTTCAGTTGTGGGCCGAGGCTGTCGCCGGCTTCTTTCTCGCGGGAGCAGATGAAGGCGATGCCACGCTTGCCCAGTTCGCGAGCGACGTAGGTGAAGGTTTCGGCCAGGTTGTCGTCGCCCATGTCATGGGAGTCGGCGCGTGGTGCCAGGTGCACACCGACGCGGCCGGCGCCCCAGACTTCGATCGCTGCGTCGGTCACTTCCAGCAGCAGGCGTGCACGGTTTTCCAGGGAGCCACCGTAGTTGTCGGTGCGCTGGTTGGTGCTGCTTTGCAGGAACTGATCGAGCAGGTAACCGTTGGCGCCGTGGATTTCCACGCCGTCAAAACCTGCAGCCTTGGCGTTCTCGGCACCGGTGCGGTAAGCGTCGATGATGTCGGCGATTTCAGCGGTTTCCAGGGCACGCGGCGTTGGATAGTCGGCCAATGGGCGAACCAGGCTGACGTGACCTTTTGGCTGGATGGCGCTCGGTGCGACCGGTGCTTCGCCGTTCAGGTACGAGGTGTGGGACACCCGGCCGACGTGCCACAGTTGCAGGAAGATCTTGCCACCCGCGCCGTGGATTGCTTTGGTGACGTTAGCCCAGCCACGGACCTGGTCGTTGGACCAGATGCCCGGGGTGTCCGGATAGCCGACGCCCATTGGCGTGACCGAAGTGGCCTCGCTGAGGATCAGGCCAGCGGAAGCGCGCTGGACGTAGTACTCGGCCATCAGCGCGTTCGGCACGCGGCCTTCGTCGGCGCGGCAACGGGTCAGCGGCGCCATGATGATGCGGTTGGCCAACTCGATGTCGCCCAGTTTGATCGGATCGAAAATAGTCGTCATGAAATCACCCTCGTGAGGTTTAAGTGGATTAGTTAGTCGCTGGAGCCAGTTCGGGATTGCCGCTCTGGCGGAAAGTAATCAGGGTCACCAACAGGGCGAGTACCGCCAGTGCGGCAGCCGCGAGGGGTACGCTGGTCAGGCCGAAGCCGTGGGCGATGACGCTGCCGCCGACCCAGGCACCGAGTGCGTTGCCGATGTTGAAAGCGCCGATGTTCAGGGTCGACACCAGGTTCGGTGCCGCTTTGCCAAAGGTCACCACGTTGATTTGCAGGGCAGGCACGGCGGCAAAACACGCGGTGGCCCAGAGGAACAGGGTGATTTCGGTCGGGATCAGCGCGACGCTGGTCCACGTCAGCACGGTGGAGACCACGGCCATGCTGATGAACACGCCGATCAGCGTCGCGGCCATGCCTTTGTCCGCCAGTTTGCCGCCGATAATGTTGCCAACAGTCAGGCCCAGGCCGATGAGCATCAGGGTCCAGGTCACGCCACGTGGCGAGACGCCGGTGACTTCGCCCAGCAGCGGCGCGACGTAAGTGAAGAGGGTGAAGACCGAGGCAGCGAACAGCGCAGTCATGCTCAGGGACAACCAGATGCCGGCACCCTTGAGCGCGGCCAGTTCGGCGCGCATGTCGAGTTTTTCTTCATCGCGCTTGGCCGGCAGGAAGCGGATCAGGCCAATCAGGGCGATCACACCAATCACGGTCACGGCCCAGAAGGTCGAACGCCAGCCGGCCTGTTGGCCAAGCGCGGTGCCCAGTGGCACGCCGAGCACGTTGGCCAAGGTCAGGCCGGTGAACATCAAGGCCACGGCCGAAGCGCGTTTGTTGGCCGGCACCAGGCCTGCCGCCACCACCGAACCGATACCGAAGAAGGCACCGTGGCAGAGGGCTGTGACGACGCGTGCAAACATCAACACGTTGTAGTCACTGGCGAGGGCGCAGAGCAGGTTGCCGATGATGAAGATCCCCATCAACGCCACCAGTGCGGCCTTGCGCGGCAGTCGGGCGGTGGCCAGCGCCATGAACGGCGCCCCGATGGCCACGCCCAGGGCGTAACCGGTCACCAACCAGCCGGCGCCGGGGATCGACACACCGAGGTCCGCCGCCACATCGGGCAGCAGGCCCATGATGACGAATTCGGTGGTGCCGATGGCGAAGGCGCTCAAGGCCAGAATGAGGAGCGAGAGAGGCATTGTTGATTCCTTGTCGGCTGACTGACGTTAAGGGTCAGAGCTCTTTACTGAAGGTCTTGAGGAATTCCTGGATGGTTTCCTCATTACGTTTGAAAAAATGCCACTGGCCGACTTTGCGGCTGCTGATCAGGCCGGCGCGTTGCAGGGTCGCCAGGTGCGCGGACACCGTGGACTGCGACAAGCCGCAACGTTGATCGATCTGCCCGGCGCAAACGCCGTGCTCGTTGCTGTGGGACTGGTCCGGGAATTCGACGGTCGGGTCTTTGAGCCAGTGCAAGATTTCTCGCCGTACTGGGTGTGCCAGGGCTTTTATTATTTCGTCGAGATTAATGGTCATGGGGGTGAGCTCGTGATGGTTGAAACGCTATATCGCGATGAGGCGAACTTTAAATCGGTATTTCGCGATATACAAATATGATTTGGCTCTGAGCCGCTAACAATTCGGTATATCGAGTTATAACGATACGTGGGGTGTAACGATCCAAAGGCGCAGTGCTAAGCTGCGCCCATGAACTATCTCGCACATCTTCACCTCGGTGGCCAGCGTCCCGGCCAATGGCTCGGCAGTCTCTATGGCGATTTCGTCAAAGGACGGCTGCAAGGGCAGTACGCGCCGGAGATCGAAGCGGCCATCCAGCTGCATCGCAGCATCGACGTATTTACCGACCGCCATCCGCTGGTGGATGTGGCGTTGTCGCGGTTCTCCACGACGCGCCGGCGTTACGCCGGGATCGTGCTCGACGTGTTTTTCGACCACTGCCTGGCACGGGACTGGACGCTGTACGCCGACCGGCCACTGGAGCTGTTCACGTCGGATGTGTACCGGGTGCTGACGGCCGAGCCGCAGTTGCCGGAGCGCCTGGCGAAAATCGCGCCACACATGGTGGCGAATGACTGGTTGGGGTCGTATCAGGAGTTCGAGGTGCTGGAGCAGGTGCTGCGGGGGATTTCGCGACGGTTGACCCGGCCGGAGGAACTGGCGGGGGCGATGCAGGAATTGCGGGTGTTGTATGAACCGTTGAGTGAAGACTTCAGACTTTTCTACCCGCAGCTTCAGGACTTCGCCCAAAACTACCCAACAACATAAATCCAAATGTGGGAGCGAGCCTGCTCGCGAAGGGGCCGTCACATCCAACATCATTGTTGACTGTCACACCGCATTCGCGAGCAGGCTCGCTCCCACAGGGGGATGTGTTTAAGCAGCGATGGCGGGTCGCATCGGGATTTGCTGCTTCTCCGGAATCGCCCCAAACAACGCTTTCTGCACCGCTTGCTGCGCTTCGAACGCCAACGCTGCTCGCTCCCGACCTTCACAGGCAATCGGCTTGAGCAGATGAATCTCCACATCCCCCCGGTCATTGGCAAACAAACGCATCAAGTGCGACAGCAGATCATCGTCGCCAATGAACGGTGCCAGGGTGTCGAGCTGACCATCACGCAGATAACGAATCGCCACCGGTTGCAGCAGCACCTCTGAATCAATCGCCGCCGACAGCAAGCGACCATGGAAGGTACGCAACGAACGGCCATCGGTGGTGGTGCCTTCCGGGAACATCAGCAGCGGATGTTCCTGTTCCAGGTGGCGGGTCATTTGTTTGCGGATCAACTGACTGTCGCCCGACCCTCGACGGATAAACAGACTGCCGGCCTTGGCCGCCAACCAGCCCGCCACTGGCCAGGTGCGCACTTCGGCCTTGGACAGGAACGACATCGGCGTGAGCATGCCCAGCAGCGGGATGTCGGTCCAGGACACGTGATTGCTGACCCAGAGCATCGGTTGCTTGGGCAGTTCACCGTGAACGGTGACCTGGAAGGGCAGGGCATTGCTCAACCGCGCCATGAAAAACCGCGACCAGCGCTGGCGGCGGACCATCGAGTGGGCGATGCCCATGCGCTCGAACAAACCGAACACCGTGGCCATGCTCAATCCCAGAGCGACCACCACCAGCACTCGCGCAATCCGCGCGTACACCCGCAACCGGCTCATCACATGGCCGCCTTGAAGTGCTTGGCGTAACGCGGGCAGAGCTCGTCGCGCTTGAGCAGGATGAACACGTCGGCCACCTGGAAATCTTCGTCCCAGCACGGCTCGCCGCAGATCTTCGCGCCGAGGCGCATGTAGGCCTTGAGCAGCGGCGGCATTTCGGCGATCACGTTGGAGGGGATATCCAGAGTGGGCAGCGGGTTTTTCGGCTCGGCGCGCAGGTGTTCGGTGCACAGGTAGCGCTCGCGCAGGCGCTGCATGATCGCGTGGGCCTGGATGCCGCCGTCCTGCATCGGGATGCTCGCGCAGCCCATCAAATAGCTGTAGCCGCCCTCATTCAATACTTCGGCCAGTTCACCCCAGAGCACGGCAATGGTGCCGCCATTGCGGTAGGCCGGGTCGACACAGGTGCGGCCGATTTCCAGGATCGGGCCCTTGAGATGCACCAGGCCGTGCAGACTGAATTCTTCTTCGCTGTAGAACTTGCCCAGGCTGCTGGCCGCGGTGTGATCGAGCAAACGGGTGGTCGCCACCAGGCGCCCGGTATTCAAGTCACGCACGCCGATGTGGGCGCAATGAACATCATAGTCATCCATGTCCAGACCCAGCTCCGCGCCCTTCAGCTTGGCGTTGAACTCGCCGCTGAACACGTTGAAGCGCAAGGCCTGGGCTTCCTGCAAGGCTTGGCTGCCGATCAGGCGTTCGGCTTGCAGGCGGCGGTCGTTGCCGGTGTCGCGGATGCGGGCGATCTGAGTCATGGCGATTCTCCGTGCGGGCTGCTCACCCGTCTTGGGTTACAGCGGATCGACTTTCTTTATGCAGCCGTTTTGTGCAAGGTCAGGCTATGTAGCCCCGGTGTCATCGCCATTAAGCTTTGGTGATGCTTATATGACAGCCCACGAGGAGCCTCTTATGCCCTGGCAAAACCTGTTGAACCGCCACGAACGTCTGCCCGCCAACCCGGATCTGGCGGAAGGTTTCGTGACCTTGTTGCACCAGTTGGGCACGGTGACGCCGTTTGAATTGGCAGTGGCTGGCGGGCGTTTGATGGCCACGCCGGGGCTGGCGTTTCTGGTGGGGTATCAGGCAGCGTTACGCATGCTCTGGCCGAGCGCGCCGCTGAGCCTCGGCGCCCTGTGTGCGACTGAGCAGCGCAGCCTGCGACCGGCGGACATGCAAACCCGCCTCACCGATTTGCGCCTGAGCGGGCGCAAGGATTTCGTCACCGCCGGTGATGCCGCCGAATGGCTGCTGATCGCCGCCCGCAGTGAAGCACCCGGCGACCCGGTAAGCCTGAGCCTGGCGGTGGTCTATCCCGATGAACCGGGCGTGCGCCTGGAAAAACTGCCGGCGATCCCGCTGATGCCGGACATCAGCCATGGCCGCTTGTTTCTTGACAATGCCCAGTGCGAGTTGTTGGCGGGGGATGGTTGGGATGCTTACGTCAAACCGTTTCGCACCCTTGAAGATGTGTACGTATTGAGCGCCATGACGGCGTGGTTGTATGGCATTGGTCAGGACAGTGACTGGCCGCAAGCGTTGCAGTTGCGGTTACTGGCGTTGCTGGCCGGGTGCGCGGAAGTCAGCCGGCAGGCGCCAAACAATGCGGCCGGACATGTGTTGCTGGGTGGGTTGTTTGCGCAGTTCGAGGGGCTCAAGGTCGAAATTGATCAAGCGCTGGCCGATGGGCCGCCGCATTGGGCGGCGATGTGGCAGCGGGATCAGGCGGTGATGGCGTTGGCGGCTGGGGCTCGGGGGAAGCGGTTGGCCAAGGCGTTGGCGGGATCTTCGCTGGATTGACTGGCCCCTTCGCGAGCAGGCTCGCTCCCACATTTTGAAATGCGTTCCCCTGTGGGAGCGAGCCTGCTCGCGAAGGTGATCTGACCGACAACACAAATCCCCAAACTGTCATCAACCTCAACTACGCTCTGCCAGTTACCCCCTCCGAGCCCACGCCATGTTCAAAGGCTTGTCCCTGATCGTCATGCTGCTGCTCAGCCTCGCGGCCCACGCCGAAAACTGGCCCGCCGAGCAATGGTCAACCGGCCCGGTCATCACCGGACCCGCGCTTCAAGCCCTGGAAACCTACGCCTTCCCACCCCGTGACGACAACACCCGAAAAGGCGTGCGCACCGATGCCTTGCTGGTGATCCGCGACGGTCAATTGATCTACGAACGCTACGCAGGCCCGACCACCGCCGACACGCCGCACCTGACCTGGTCCATCAGCAAAAGCCTCATGGCCACGGTACTGGGTGTGGCGTATGGCGAAGGGCTGTTCAAACTCCAGGACCCGGTACAGACGTTTTATTCACCGATGAAAAAACACCCCGGCGTGACCATGGCCGACTTGCTGCATTGGGCTTCGGGGCTGGACTGGCAGGAAGACTATGAATACGCCCCGTTGAAGTCCTCAGTAGTGGCGATGCTCTACACCCGTGGCCATCAGGACATGGCCGCGTTCACCGCCGACCATGGCGAGTACGCCAAGCCCGGTCAGGCCTTTCGTTACTCCAGCGGTGACAGCAATCTGCTGTCCGCTGCGTTGAAAAACATCGTCGGCCCGACACGTTATCCAGACTTTCCATGGACCGCGCTGTTCGAGCCCTTGGGCATCCGTCATGCCGTTTGGGAAACCGATGCCACGGGCACTTTTGTCGCTTCCTCTTACGCCTACCTCACGGCTCGGGATCTGGCACGAATCGGTTGGTTGATGGCGCGCGACGGGCGTTGGCAGGGTCGCCAGTTGCTACCCAAAGACTGGGTCGCCTTCAATCGTGAACCGTTCGCCCATTATCACGCGCATCAGGATGACGCCGTGCCTGGCGGTCAATGGTGGCTCAATCGCGCGGTGGACGGGGCGGCCCAACCCTGGCCCGATGCGCCGGCCGATACCTTCGCCGCGCTGGGGCATTGGGGCCAGGCGATGTACGTGATCCCCAGCGAAAACCTGGTGATCGTGCGCTATGGCGATGATCGCGATGAAAGCTACCAGCACAACGAATTGCTCAAGTTCGCGCTCAAGGCGTTTGTTCAGAAGGTGCAGCCATGAGTTTTCTTCGACATCGGCCGTTCAGCGCGTTGTTCCTGGTATTGCTGGTCGCGTTGCTCGGCTGGATCTGGCAGGAGCGCGTGGCGCTGTGGACGTTCCCCGACATTATCAGCGCCTACACCGCCAAGGAATATTGCTCGTGCCGGTATGTGATGAACAACGAGGCCGGGTATTGCCGCCGCTATGTAAAGCAGTGGCTGCCGACCAGCAGCTTTGTCGATGACGCCGCCAGCAAACGCGTGACGGTCAGCGGCATGGGCCGTAGCAACAGCGCTGTGTGGATCGGCGAACGCCAAGGCTGCCGCCTGCAATAGTGATTTGTGCTGAAGCTCCCTCACCACAAAAGTGCGGTGTCGGTGACGGACAGTTTGCATCTTGCTCACGGGCGGTTAAGGTTCGTGCAGGTTTATCTGCACATGAGTCTCTATGTTCAACCGCTCCCTCTCTAATACCCTCGCATTCCTGCTGTTGGCCGGTGCCACGCTGTCGGCCCACGCCGATTGGTATCTGGACGGCGAGTCCTCGCGGCTGTCGTTCATCAGCACCAAAAACGCCAACCTCTCCGAAGTGCAGCGCTTTCTGGTGCTGCACGGTAAGGTCGACGCCAAGGGCCTGGCCGAGGTGGAAGTCGAGCTGGAGTCGGTGAACAGTGGCATCCCCTTGCGCGATGAACGCATGCGCAAAGAGCTGTTTGAAATCCAGACCTTTCCCGAAGCGTTGATCACCGCGCAGATTGATCTGCGCCCGATCAACGACCTTGCGCCCGGCGCGCAGTTGGAATTGCGCTTGCCGCTGACCGTCAACCTGCATGGCAAGCAACATCAATACAACGCCGAACTGCTGGCGACGCGTCTCGATGACCGACGCTTTCAAGTGGTAACGCTGGAGCCGCTGGTGATCAATGCCGAAGATTTTGATCTGGCCCCCGGGCTGGAAGCGTTGCGCAAGGTCGCCGATCTGTCGGCCATCAGTCTGTCGGTACCGGTGGGTGCGGTACTGATTTTCACGGCGCGCTGACATGGCCGGTGCAATCTTTCCCTGGCGTGAAGGCAACCACTTTGAGCTGCTGATCGACGGTCCGCAGTTTTTCCCACGCATGTTGGTCGCGATTGCCCGCGCCGAAGAACAGGTCGAGCTGGAGTTGTATCTGGTGGAGGCGGGCGCCTGCGCCGAGGCCATGGTGCAAGCCCTTGTTTCGGCGGCAGAGCGCGGTGTGCGGGTGCGTTGCCTGTTCGATGACTATGGCAGCCTGGCGTTCACCCTGACGTTGCGTCAGCGGCTGACGGCGGCCGGGGTCGAACTGCGTTTCTACAATCGCCTGAACTGGCGGCGTTGGGTCGGCAACTTCTACCGCGATCACCGCAAGTTGTTGCTGGTCGACCAAAGCCTGGCGGTGGTCGGTGGCACGGGCGTCACCGATGAGTTCTGGACGCCGGGTGAAGACACCAGCGAATGGCACGAGGTGATGGTGGAAATCAACGGGCCTTTGGTCATTGACTGGCAGTTGCTGTTCGACCGCCAATGGATCGCCAACCGCCATCGGCGCGCCTGGAAACCGGCCTCGCATTTCGGCTTGCCGCGCCTGCCGCGCGTGCCGTCGATGGGTGAAGGCATGGGCCGGGTGGCCTATGCCGACGCCCGCCAGCACCGCGACATTCTGCAATCGCTGGTGCGCGCGTTGAACAGCGGCCGGCAACGCATCTGGCTGGCGACCCCGTACTTCCTGCCGACCTGGAAAGTCCGCCGCTCATTGCGCAGGGCTGCTGCACGGGGTGTTGACGTGCGCCTGTTGTTGACCGGGCCACGTACCGATCACCCGTCGGTGCGCTACGCCGGGCATCGCTACTACCCGCGACTGCTCAAGGCCGGGGTGAAAATCTTCGAGTACCAACCGTGTTTCCTGCACCTGAAAATGGTCCTGATCGATGATTGGGTGAGCATCGGCTCATGCAATTTCGATCACTGGAACTTGCGCTTCAACCTGGAAGCCAACCTGGAAGCGCTGGACCCAGGGCTGACGCTGGCCGTGGCGGGGAGTTTCGAACGGGACTTTGCGCAGAGCCAGGAAGTCAGCCTGGAGGAATGGCAACGCCGGCCATTGTGGAAGCGGGTCAAGCAACGGATCTGGGGCTGGGTGGATCGGTTGGTGGTGAACCTGCTGGATCGAAGGGGTTAACCCCGATCTCCGCCACCCCCTAAACCACTGTGGGAGCGAGCCTGCTCGCGAAGGGGGCGTATCAGTCAATTATGCTGTCGACTGACACTCCGCTTTCGCGAGCAGGCTCGCTCCCACATGGGTGATGTGTTGCCTGGGAGATTAGAGCAACTCAAAGCTCTGTTGCGTCACGTCCTGGGAGTCCAGGCCGATCTGCACGTTGAACTTGCCTGGTTCGGCCGCGAACTTGAGCTGGGTGTTGTAGAACTTCAAGTCGTCCTCGGTGATGGTGAAGTGCACGACTTTCTGTTCGCCGGCCTTGAGCATGACTTTCTGGAAGTTCTTCAATTCCTTGAGCGGCCGGATCATCGAGCCGGTCACGTCCTGGATGTACAACTGCACCACGGTTTCGCCGTCGCGTTTGCCGGTGTTTTTCAGCGTGACGCTGGCGTCGAGCTTGCCGGTCTTGTTCAGCGTGGTCGACGACAGGGCCATGTCGCTCAGGCTGAAATCGGTGTAGCTCAGCCCGAAACCAAACGGGAACAGGGGACCGGTAGTGTCATCGAAATACTGCGAGGTGTAGTTGCCCGGTTTGCCCGGCGTGAACGGCCGGCCAATGCTCAGGTGGTTGTAGTAGGTCGGAATCTGACCCACCGAACGCGGGAAGGTGATCGGCAGTTTGCCCGACGGGTTGTAGTCGCCGAACAGCACGTCAGCGATGGCATTGCCGCCTTCGGTGCCGCTGAACCAGGTTTCCAGAATCGCGTCAGCCTGGTCTTTTTCTTCGAGAATCGACAGCGGACGGCCGTTCATCAACACCAGCACCAGCGGTTTGCCGGTGGCTTTCAGGGCCTTGATCAGATCGCGCTGATTGGTCGGGATGTTGATGTCGGTGCGGCTCGACGATTCGTGGGACATGCCACGGGACTCGCCCACCGCTGCCACCACCACGTCCGCATCTTTGGCCGCTTTAACCGCTTCGTCGATCAGCACTTGCGCCGAACGCGGGTCATCCACAACTTCCGGTGCGTCGAAGTTAAGGAAGTTCAGGTAATCCAGGACCTTCTTGTCGCTGGTGATGTTGGCGCCACGGGCGTAGATCAGCGTGGCCTTGTCGGCGACGGCGGCGTTCATGCCGTCGAACAGGGTCACCGATTGCGCCGGTTTACCGGCCGCCGCCCAGCTGCCCATCATGTCGATAGGCGCCTTGGCCAGCGGGCCGACCAACGCGATTTTCGCGGTTTTCTTCAGTGGCAGTGTTTCGTTCTGGTTCTTCAGCAACACCAGGCTGCGACGCGCCACGTCACGGGCCTCGGGGCGGTGCAAGCGGCTGTCGGCGTAGGTGTCGGCCGGATCATCTTCAGCCTTGCCGATGCGCAGGTACGGGTCCTTGAACAGGCCCATGTCGTACTTGGCGCCAAGCACTTCACGCACGGCGTTGTCGATGTCGCTTTGCTCGATTTCGCCTGCTTTCAACAGCCCCGGCAGTTCTTTGCCGTAGAGGGTGTCGTTCATGCTCATGTCGATGCCGGCCTTGATCGCCAGCTTCGCGGCTTCGCGACCGTCAGCGGCGACGCCGTGCTTGATCAGCTCGAAAATCGCCCCGTGGTCGCTGACCGCCAGGCCTTTGAAGCCCCATTCCTTGCGCAACAGGTCGTTCATCAGCCAGGTGTTGGCGGTGGCCGGCACGCCGTTGATCGAGTTCAGGGCAACCATCACCCCGCCGGCACCGGCGTCAATCGCCGCGCGGTACGGTGGCAAGTAGTCCTGGTACATCTTGACCGGGCTCATGTCGACCACGTTGTAGTCGCGACCGCCCTCGACCGCGCCGTACAAGGCAAAGTGCTTGACGCTGGCCATGATGCTGTCGGCCGCGTTGGCGCCGGAGCCTTGGAAGGCCCGGACCATCACGCCGGCGATGCGCGACACGAGGTAGGTGTCTTCACCGAAGCCTTCGGAAGTCCGGCCCCAGCGCGGGTCGCGGGAGATGTCGACCATCGGTGCGAAGGTGATGTCGAGGCTGTCCGCCGCGGCTTCCTTGGCGGCAACGCGCCCGGACCGGCCGATGGCGTCCATGTCCCAGCTCGAAGCGAGGGCAATCGGGATCGGGAAAATGGTGCGGTGGCCGTGGATCACGTCATAGGCGAAGAACATCGGGATCTTCAACCGGCTGCGCATGGCCGCGTCCTGCATCGGACGGTTTTCCGGGCGGGTGATCGAGTTGAACGTGCCGCCGATGTTGCCGGCCGCGATTTCCTTGCGGATCAGTTCGCGTGGCATTTCCGGGCCGATGCTGATCAGGCGCAATTGGCCGATCTTTTCATCGAGGGTCATCTGCTTCATCAGGTTGCTGATGAAGGCGTCCTTGTTCTCCAGAGGTGCGGGGGTCGTGGCGGCCAATACGTTATGACTGGCCAGGCTGACGAACAGGCCCAGCAAACACAGCTTCTTCATGAATAGTTTTCTCAAAAGCCTAAACGGCAGTGAATACGCGCCGGTCAGCCAAAAGTTAGGGAGCGACTATTGTTGTTCAGGTAAATGCAGCACACTTCTGCGTGTTTTTTGTGCAGGGGCATCTTTTAGCCCATTGGCTCGATGCAATCCAGTGGCGGCGGCAGATTATGCCCCAAGTGCCCAGTCAGAAGGGTGTGGTTAATTTTTCAACGGAATGTGCCAGGGAGTGACCCAGATGAATGCAAGACACCACTATCGCTCGAGCTTGCAGGTGGCAGCCTTGATGCTGTTGACCAGCGTGCTCGCGGGCTGCGGCATCAACACGATTCCGACCCTCGACGAGCAGGCCAAGGCCGCGTGGGGCCAGGTGCAGAACCAGTATCAGCGCCGCGCCGACTTGATCCCCAACCTGGTGGAAACCGTCAAGGGCTATGCCAAGCACGAAGAAGAAACCCTGACCGCGGTGGTCGAAGCACGGGCCAAGGCAACGTCGATCCAGGTGGACGCCAAGACCCTGGATAACCCGGAAAAACTCAAGCAGTTCCAGCAGGCCCAGGACCAGTTGACCGGTGCCTTGAGCCGTTTGATGGTGGTGTCCGAGCGTTATCCGGACCTCAAGGCCAACCAGAACTTCCTCGCCTTGCAGTCGCAACTTGAGGGCACCGAAAACCGCATCGCGGTGGCCCGTCGCGATTTCATTCTCGCGGTGCAGAAGTACAACACGGAAATTCGCACCTTTCCCGGTCGCCTGTGGCACAGCGTGATGTACAGCGATTTGCCGATCCGCGAAACCTTCGAGGCGACCACGCCGGATGCCGATAAGGCGCCGCAAGTAAAGTTCTGACCGGCTAAAAGCATCACCACGGATGAGGTTGCCAATGCGCGTGTTGAAAGTGGGGCTGCTGCTGTTGCTCTGGGTGTGTGCCCTGACGGCGCAGGCCGAGTTGAAGTTTCCGCCGTTGACCGGGCGGGTGGTCGATAACGCCCAGATGATCGAGCCGTCGGTGCGCGAGCAACTGGCGCAACAACTTCAGGCCCATGAAAGCGCCACCGGCGAGCAGCTGGTGGTGGTCACGTTGCCGGACTTGCAAGGCACCGACATCGCGGACTTCGGCTACCAACTGGGGCGTGCCTGGGGCATTGGCCAGAAAGATAAAAATAACGGCGCGCTGCTGATCGTTGCGCGCGATGAGCGTAAATTGCGCATCGAAGTCGGGTACGGCCTCGAAGACCGCCTGACCGACGCGCAAAGTTCAGTGATCATCAATCAGGTGATCACCCCCGCGTTCAAGACTGGCAATTTCAGTAAAGGCATCAGCGACGGGGTCGCGGCGATGCTGGTGGTGATGGGCGGCAGCCCGCTGGATGAACCCTCGACCGTCTATGAACCGCGCGGTGATGAGGACAGCGACTTTGTGGCGCGCCATCCCGGCGTCTTCGTGTTTCTGGTGATGCTGTTCATCCTGACGATTTTTGTGTTGCAGATGCTCGGGCTTCTGCCCGCCGGCCGAGGAGGCTCGGGTGGTTCGGGCGGTGGTTTTGGCGGCGGTGGTTTTGGTGGTGGCGGTGGAGGTGGGGGCTTCAGCGGCGGCGGGGGCAGTTTCGGGGGCGGCGGTTCGTCGGGCGGCTGGTGATAACAATAATGAGCAGGCACTTTTCAACATGGCATTACTGACTGAACACGAACAACGCAAAGTTGCCGAGGCGATTGCCCGGGTCGAGCGCGATACCGACGCCGAACTGGTGACCGTGCTCGCTGCCCGCGCCGATGACTACGCGTACATCCCGCTGCTGTGGGCCAGCCTGCTGGCGCTGATGGTGCCGGGGATCGTGCATTACCTGACGGGATGGCTGACCATGCACAGCTTGCTGCTGGTGCAGTGGATCACCTTTATCGTGCTGTGCCTGGTGTTCCGTATTCCGAAAGTCACCACGCACCTGGTCCCGCGCTCCGTGCGGCACTGGCGCGCCTCGAATCTGGCGCGTCGGCAATTCCTGGAGCAGAACCTGCACCACACGGTCGGCAGCACCGGGATGCTGATTTTTGTCTGCGAGGCGGAGCGGTACGTGGAAATCCTGGTGGATGAAGGGATTTCCAAACGGCTGGACAACAAGAACTGGGATTCGATTGTGGCGGCCTTCACCCAGCAGGTGAAACAAGGACAGACGTTGCAAGGGTTCGTGACGTGCATCGAGGCCTGTGGCGAGTTGCTCAAAGTGCATGTGCCGGTGACGCAGGTGCGCAATGAATTGCCGAACCGGTTGGTGGTGTTGGGCTGACGTCATTTCCAATCTGGAAGGTGATGCGCTTTTGTGGCGAGGGAGCTTGCTCCCGTTCGACTGCGCAGCAGTCGCAAAACCGTCCACTCTGTTTGCCTGGCAGGCCGCAGTTGCTGGTTTTGGGGCCGCTTCGCGACCCAGCGGGAGCAAGCTCCCTCGCCACAAAAGCCTACTCGGCACTTATGTAGTCTTGCCCAGGATTCGTGCCGTTCGGGAAATTACCCGTGCCCTGCATCCACATCCCCCCTAAAATACCCGCCATTCCCCGATTCGCTCCGCCCGAGGCCGTTTTGCCCATGTCCGTCACCGCCACTCCCGCCAGCCTCGCGCCGGACCACCACGCCCAGTTCATCGACCTGCTGCAAACCAGCCTCGACGCCAACGCCTTCATCAAACTGGTGCTGGCCAAGTACGTCGGCACTGAAGCGGATTTGCAGCGCCTGATCATCAAGCAACTGACGGTCAAGGATCAGCCTTGCCTGTCCTTCGTCTACCGCTACAAAACCCGCGACATCACCAAGAACCTGCCGCGGGCCGAAGGCGTCGCGACCCTCGCCGCGCTGCTGCCGGCTTCGTTCAAAAATGCGCATTTGTTGTCGTTGACTGACGAAGCCCAGCTCGAATACAGCAAAAAGGGCAAGTCTTCGCTGTTCAAGAGCAAACCTCAGCAATTGCGTGAAGTACCGTCCGCCGAGCACAACCGCGAGAAAAACCGCTTCCTCGACCTGAGCCGACCGTTCCTCGCCGACCTTGGCGTGACCAACAGCAAACATGAGCTGATCCCGGCGATGTCGCGCAAGTGGAAGCAGATCAACAAGTTCATCGAAGTCTTCAGCCATGCGCTGACCACCTCACCGTTGGCGCTGGACAAGCCGGTGCAGGTAGCGGATTTCGGTTCGGGGAAGGGTTACCTGACGTTCGCCATCCACGACTACCTGCGCAACACCTTGAACGCCGAAGGCGTGGTGACAGGTGTCGAGTTGCGCGAAGAAATGGTCAACCTGTGCAACGCCGCGGCCGCGAAACTCGAGCACCCGGGGCTGGTGTTCAAGTGTGGTGACGTGCGCAGCGTGGCACCGAGCGAGCTGGACGTGATGATCGCGCTGCATGCCTGCGACATCGCCACCGACTACGCGATCCACACCGGCATTCGTTCCGGCGCCTCGATCATCATGTGTTCGCCGTGCTGCCACAAACAGATCCGCCTGCAAATCCAGAGCCCGGCCCTGCTCAAGCCGATGTTGCAATACGGTTTGCACTTGGGTCAGCAAGCGGAAATGGTCACCGACAGCTTGCGTGCGTTGTTCCTCGAAGCCTGCGGTTATGAAACCAAGGTGTTCGAGTTCATCTCGCTGGACCACACCAACAAGAACAAGATGATACTGGCGGTCAAACGCGCCGAGCCGGTCGACCCGGCCCAGCTGTTGGTGAAGATTCAGGAGCTGAAGGATTTCTACCACATCAGCGAACATTGCCTCGAGACCTTGCTGCGAGCTGACGGACTCCTCTAAACCTGTGGGAGCGAGCCTGCTCGCGAAGGGGCCGTCACATCCAACATCTGTGTTGGCTATTAGTCCGCCTTCGCGAGCAGGCTCGCTCCCACATGAGGTTTGATGGCGGTCTTGCGACCCAGCATCACGGTCACGATCACCCCGGCAGCAAACAGCCAGGTGATCGGCTCGATGTGTTCGCCAAAGAACAGCGCCGAAAAGGCGATGGTGAAAAAGATTTGCAGTAGCTGGATCTGGCTGACCCGAGCAATCCCACCCATCGCCAATCCCGCGTACCAGGCAAAGAAGCCGATGAACTGCGAAAACAGCGAGACATAACCAAACGCCCACCAGGTCTTCGCCGAAATCTCACCTTGATGTTGCAGCGCCAGATACACCACCGGCCCGATCAACAATGGTGTGGATAGCACCAGCGCCCAGCAGATCACCTGCCAGCCGCCCATCTCCTTGGCCAACCGGCCGCCCTCGGCGTAGCCCAGACCACCCACCGCAATCGCCCCGAGCATCAACAAGTCACCGGCCTGAATGCTGCCGGCACCGCTGATCAGCGCATAACCCAGCACCAATGCACTGCCCAACGCGGCGCAGGCCCAGAAGGCTTTCGACGGACGTTCATGGGACAACCACGCGGCGTACAGCGCCACGCACAACGGTTGCAGACCATTGACCAAGGCACCGTGGGACGCGGGCAAGGTTTGCATGGCCCACGCCGACAACACCGGAAAACCGAGAATGACCCCGGCGATCACCAGCGTCAGGCCTTTGACCTGTTTCCAGGTCGGCCATTTCTCCCGTCGCCACAGCAACAGCAGCGCCGCCGGCACCGCCGCGAACAGCGCCCGGCCGAGGCCGTTGAGCAGGGGATGCAGTTCCTGCACGACGATTCGCGTGAAGGGCAGGGTGAGGCTGAAAATCACAACGCCGAGCAGGCCGAGAGCCATGCCGGTGTTTTCGCGCGAGGACATGATGGGGGACCAGAATTCAGGGTGATGGGAAGTGCCTTCATCTAGCCACAAACCGCGTTGGCTGCGCTGTTACAGCTAGGCGCAGAGTTATCCGTACAGTTCGAGGGCCCCTTCGCGAGCAGGCTCGCTCCCACATTGGATCTGGGGTGCTCACAAATCCCCTGTGGGAGCGAGCCTGCTCGCGAAGAACGATAACGCGGTAGTAGCTGGTTATTACCCGACCTCCTGGATAAGGACTACCTTGAATACTCCTGCCAATGTTCCCCCAGAGGAGTCCTCCCCATGGCTGCCAAGAAAATCCTGATGCTGGTCGGCGATTACGTCGAAGACTACGAAGTGATGGTGCCGTTCCAGGCGCTGCTGATGGTCGGTCACACCGTCCACGCCGTGTGCCCGGACAAATCCGCCGGCCAGACCGTGCGCACGGCGATCCACGACTTCGAAGGCGACCAGACCTACAGCGAAAAACCCGGCCACCTGTTCGCCCTGAACTTCGACTTCGCCAAGGTTGCCGAATCCGACTACGACGCGCTGCTGATCCCCGGCGGTCGTGCCCCGGAATACCTGCGCCTGAATGAAAAAGTCCTGGAACTGGTGCGTGCCTTCGACAAGGCCGGCAAGCCGATTGCTGCCGTGTGTCATGGCGCACAATTGCTGGCAGCGGCCGGGATTCTCGAAGGCCGCGAGTGCAGCGCTTACCCGGCCTGTGCCCCGGAAGTGCGCCTGGCCGGTGGCACGTTCATCGACATCCCGGTGACGGAGGGCCATGTTCAAGGCAATCTGGCCACTGCTCCGGCGTGGCCGGCACACCCGAACTGGCTTGCCGGTTTCCTCGGATTGCTGGGCACCAAAATCACGCTGTAACGAGGGACCTTTCCATGTGCGAGCTTTACGTCAAGGCCGATCCGATCCTCTACGAATCGCGCTCCCGCTCGCTGCGCATCTGCGGGGTGGTCACCACCCTGCGGCTGGAGAATCAGTTCTGGGACATCCTCAGCGAAATCGCCGAAGTCGATGGCATGACCACCAACCAGCTGATCGCCAAGCTGTATGAAGAGGTGATGGACTACCGGGGGGAAGTGGTGAATTTTGCGTCGTTTTTGCGGGTGAGTTGTATGCGGTATTTGAGTCAGCGGCGGGTGGCTGTGCCGGAGTTGTCGGTGGTTCGGGCAGTGGTGAAGTAGCGAATACCGCGTCGACTCATTCGCGAGCAGGCTCGCTCCCACAATGGAAATGCGATCCCCTGTGGGAGCGAGCCTGCTCGCGAAGGGGCCGGGAGAGGCGACAGATGTCCGGGGCTGGTCTTTACTCTGAAGCGCGAAACCTCTCAATCGCCAAGGAGAAAGAGCATGTCCGGATGGTACGAAGTGAGCAAAAGCAGCAGTGGCCAGTTCAGGTTTGTCCTCAAGGCCGCCAACGCCGAAACCATTCTGACCAGCGAGCTGTACACCACCCGCGCCGCTGCCGACAAAGGCATTGCATCGGTTCAGTCCAACAGCCCGCTGGATGAGCGCTACGAGAAAAAGACCACCAAGGATGGCCATCCTTATTTCAACCTCAAGGCCGGTAACCACGAAATTATCGGCAGCAGTGAGTCTTACTCTTCCGCTACAGCGATGGAGAAGGGCATTGCCAGTGTGAAAACCAACGGGCCGACCACGGTGATCAAGGACAAGACCTTGCCGGTGCTTTAAGTCACGCCGACGACTAAATGTGGGAGCGGGCTTGCTCGCGAAAGCGGCTTAATATTCAACGATGATGTTGAATGTCATACCGCTTTCGCGAGCAAGCCCGCTCCCACATTTGATTTGTGTGTTTTTTGGGATCAGCGTAGGGCAGTCAGCAAGTGTTGCAGTTGACTGCGCCCGGCGTCGGCTAGTGGAAACACCGGCAATCGCGGCTGCCCGACTTCCAGCCCCGTCATACCCAGCCCGGCCTTGATCGTCGCCGGCAACCCCCCCTTGAGAATGAAATCCAACAGCGGCAACTGGCGATAGAACAACGCCCTGGCCTTGCCCAGATCATTGGCCAACACCGCTTCATACAAATCCAGATTGAGCTGCGGGATCAGGTTCGGCGCTGCCGTGCACCAGCCTTTCGCGCCCGCCGCAAAGGCTTCCAGCGCCAGCGGATTGCAGCCGTTGTAGAACGGCACCTGGCCTTCGCCGAGCAGTTGCAGCTTGTGCATGCGCTGAATGTCGCCGGTGCTTTCCTTGACCATGGTGACGTTTTCAACGGCGTTGAAGATGCGCAGGATCAGGTCCACCGACATGTCGGTGCCGCTGGTGGCCGGGTTGTTGTAGAGCATGATCGGCACGCCGATGCTGTCACCGATGGCGCGATAGTGGGCGAGGATTTCCGCTTCGCTGAGTTTCCAGTAGGACGCCGGCAGCACCATCACCACGTCAGCGCCATGAGCTTGGGCGAAGCGTGCGCGGCGCACCGCTTTGGCGGTGGTCAGGTCAGACACGCTGACAATCGTCGGCACACGTTTGGCCACGTGCTGGATGCTGAATTCGCTGACCTGATCCCACTCGGCATCGCTCAGGTAAGCGCCTTCGCCAGTGCTGCCCAGTGGTGCGATGGCATGCACGCCGCCCTCGATCAAACGGTCAATGGAGCGCCCGAGCGCGTCCAGGTCAACGCTTTCGCCGTCGGCGGTGAACGGGGTGATGGTGTAGCCGATGATGCCGTGAATGTTTGGGGTCGACATGGCGACGCTCCTTTTGAAATTGAGTGGGTTCAGTTCAGGCAATCGGCGTGTTGGCGCAGGTTCTGCCGGGCGTAGTAGTTGAAAGCGGCGGCGTGGCGTTTTGGCCGGGCAATCCAGTCGTGGGCTTCACGGCCCAGTTCCGGGAGGATCGGCATGATGGCCCCGGCACTCATCGCCAGCAGTTGCAGCTTGGCGGCGCGCTCGATCAATTGCGCGATGACACAGGCTTCTTCAATGCTCGTGCCGGTGGACAACTGGCCGTGGTGCGAAAGCAGAATCGCCCGTTTGTCGCCCAGTGCGCCGGCAATTAATTCACCTTCTTCATTACCGACCGGAACGCCGGGCCAGCCTTCAAGGAACGCGCAGTCGTCATACAGCGGGCAGAGGTCCATGTGGGAAATCTGCAGCGGTACTTCGAGCATCGACAGCGCCGCGACGTGCGTCGGATGCGTATGAATGATGCAGTTCACGTCCGGTCGGGCGCGGTAGACCCAGCTGTGAAAGCGGTTGGCCGGGTTGGGCATGCCGTGGCCTTCGAGTACTTCCAGGTCTTCGTTGACCAGCAGCAGATTGCTCGCGGTGATCTCATCAAACCCCAGGCCCAGTTGCTGAGTGTAGTAGGTGCCCGGTGTCGGACCGCGAGCGGTGATTTGACCGGCCAACCCCGAGTCGTGGCCGTTCTCGAACAGAATCCGGCAGGTCAGGGCCAGCTTTTGCCGGTCAGTCCACGTATTATCCGCCAGGGTATTTTGCATCTGTGTCAGCGCTTGCTTGACCAGTTGGTCTTTGGGCAGTGCTAATGTCTTGGCCATATCAGTGTCCTTTGGTGGGTTCATGCAAATGACACTAAAGAGGCTATAAGACACAAAGTGTCATTGGCAAGCACAAACCGTCGCCTCCTTGATGGATTAATCGTTTTTCATGTCTATCCGTTTGAAATTACTAAGAAAAAAACTTGGCGTGACACTGGAGGCCCTGGCCGAAAAATCCGGCATGACCAAGAGCTACCTGTCGAAAGTCGAGCGCGGGCTGAACACGCCGTCGATTGCTGCGGCGCTGAAACTGGCCAAGGCGCTGAACGTGAAAGTCGAGGAATTGTTCTCCGAAGACAACGTCAGCCTCGACAGCTACAGCCTGGTGCGCAGTCACGAGCGTCAATCCCTGGCCGCCAACGATCAAAGCCCCGGCTACGCGGTGCTGGCCCATCAGGTCAGTGAGCGCAGCCTGCTGCCGTTCATCATCTATCCGCCGTTCGAATTCGCCGACAAAACCTTCAAGGAACACACCGGGGAAGAGTTTTTGTTTGTGCACGAAGGGCAGGTGGAAGTGGACTTCATGAACGAGCGGGTGCTGCTCGATCGTGGGGATGCGCTGCATTTCAATGCGCAGAAACCGCACAGGATTCGCTCAGTGGGGGAGGTTCAGGCGCAGTTGTTGGTGGTGGTGCATAGCAGCGAGGAATGAGTTGACTGCAAAAGCTTCGCGAGCAGGCTCGCTCCCACATTGAATCTGCGGTGTACACATATCCCCTGTGGGAGCGAGCCTGCTCGCGAAGGCGTCAGCTGCCTCGCCGCTAAACCTCAACCGGAACCGTAAGCTTCGGATTCCCCAACGCATGCGTCTTCGAATCAAAAAAACGCAGCTCCGATCCCGTCCCCTCGAACACCTTCGCGTAATGCCGCTTCTGATGCTGGATAAACGCCTTGCTGCGCGGATAAATCGAGATCGCCACCACCGACGGTTTCGCCTGGCGCAACGCATGAACGATATGGCTGTCCTGCTCACCCAGCGCATGCCCAAAGACACACAACCCGTCGCCATGCCCCAATAACTGGTCATAACAGAACGACAGATAATCCGAGCTGCGAATGGTCTTGAGCTTGTCCTGCGCTGGCCCTTCGTTCACGAACAGCGGCACGTCATCCAGGGTCTTGATCGTATTGTTGATCGCGAAACTGCCAAGCAACGTGCCCTCGGTCGACATCAGCTTGCGCGCCGTGCCGTCCTGATTGCGCACCAGGTGCAAACCACCGTGCAGGTACAGCAAACGGGTTTTATCGGTCGCCGTGGCGCTCAGGTCAAAGCCCGGCTCGGCGCCGTGGAACAGGTCGTTGATCGCGTCCGGCTGCTGCTGGATCGACCAGTAATTGAGCAAGTCATAGTTGGTGGTAAACACCGTCCGATAGTTGCCCAGTTCCGAACGGATGGTCGCCAGGGTCGAAGGCACCACCAGCCGCCACGGAATATGCACCGCATGAACGGTGTTGATCAGCGCTTCCTTGATCGCGTAGTAGCGATTGCGCGGTGCGGCGGAGCTGACGGCCAGTGCCTTGTTCACTCGGCTGGTGGTTTTCAGCGCGCTCAGCACCTGTTCGAAACTGCGTGTCTGCATCGCCTCGAACACGCTCAGCTCGGACTGGCTCAGCGGTTTTTCTTCGACGGTGCGCGCATTCTCGAACAGCGAGTCGTAGCCAAAATCGTCCCACACCGCACGGCTGGCGCCGTTGCCCACCAGCAGGCCGCTGAACGAGGCGGTGGCGCGCAAGGCGTTCCAGTCTTCAAGTTGGGCATCAACATCCTGGAAATCGGTCATTGCGGTCAAAGTCTCAAAGCAAAAGGTCTGATGGGCGGCGACTTTATCACGACCATGACTTGAGCCAGATCAAGTTACTGCGTGAGCGAAGGGTCGATGCTGTGGGCGTCCCGCTGGATCGGCGTCGCCGATTCGGCCCAGACAGGAGAATCGCTCATGAGCAGCACGTTTTTCATTCCCTCTGTGAACATCCTGGGTACGGGTTGCCTCGACGAAGCCATGGACGTCATTGGCAAGTACGGCTTTCGCAAAGCGCTGATCGTCACCGACGTTGGGCTGGCCAAGGCCGGCGTAGCGAAAATGATTGCGGAAAAACTGGCGATGCAGGACATCGACTCGGTGATCTTCGACGGTGCCAAACCCAACCCGAACACTGCTAACGTCGAACTTGGCCTGGGCCTGCTCAAGGAATCCCGTTGCGATTTTGTGGTGTCCCTGGGCGGTGGTTCGCCCCACGACTGCGCCAAAGGCATCGCGTTGTGTGCGACCAACGGTGGGCAGATCCGTGACTATGAAGGCGTCGATCAATCGAGCAAACCACAGCTGCCGCTGATCGCGATCAACACCACCGCCGGCACCGCCAGCGAGATGACACGTTTTTGCATCATCACCGACGAATCGCGCCATGTGAAAATGGCCATTGTCGACCGCAACGTCACGCCGCTGCTGTCGGTCAACGACCCGGCGCTGATGGTTGCAATGCCTCAGGGGCTGACGGCAGCCACCGGCATGGACGCATTGACCCACGCCATCGAAGCGTACGTTTCCACTGCCGCCAACCCGATCACCGATGCCTGCGCACTGAAGGCGATCACGTTGATCAGCAACAACCTGCGACTGGCGGTACGCAACGGCGAGGACATGGCCGCGCGGGAAAACATGGCCTACGCGCAGTTCCTGGCGGGCATGGCGTTCAATAACGCGTCGCTGGGTTATGTCCACGCCATGGCTCACCAATTGGGCGGGTTCTACGACTTGCCTCATGGCGTCTGCAACGCCGTACTGCTACCCCACGTTCAAAGCTTCAACGCTCAGGTTTGCGCCCCGCGCCTGACCGACGTGGCTCATGCGATGGGCGTCGATATCCGTGGTCTCAGCCCTGAAGAGGGGGCTCAAGCGGCTATTGCAGCGATCCGACGCCTGTCCAGTGACGTGGACATCCCTGCCGGATTACGTGAGCTCGGCGCCAGACTCAACGACGTCCCCATGCTTGCCACCAATGCGCTGAAAGACGCCTGCGGTTTAACCAATCCCCGGGCGGCGGATCAGCGCCAGATCGAGGAGATTTTCCGCAGCGCCTTTTAGGCCGTTTTGCGACCGGGCGCGAGCATGACACACAGCATCGCGCCCAACGCCAGCAAGGTGCAGAGCAACGACAGCGGCCACGCCTGCTGGCTGGCGATCAAGCTGGCAACACCGCCAATGATCGCCGCCATCAGTTGATGAATAAAGCCGCTCAACGCCATCGCATAAGCCCCCCCGACCGGTGAACCGTCGTTGGCCAGCGACAGGCTGATCGGGTACGTCAACGACTGCCCGAACACCGCTACGCAATAGGGCAGCCAGAGCAGCAGCGCAATGGGGGTGCCGATGATGCTGCCCAGCAACATCATCGCGCTCCCGGTCAGCACCAGAGCGACGCCCACCGTCATCAATCGGCGCTGACCGGTGCGCAGTACCAAGGCATTGACCCCCAGCGCTCCCAGAAAATACGCCGCGCTGATCGGCCAGCCCAGCAAGCCGTATTCCACGGCTGACCAGTTGAACGGACCTTGCAGAATCAGCGGTGCGGCCGTGTTGAAGGCAATGATTACCCCATAGCCGAGGCCGCCGGTAAGCGCCGGCAGCAAGAACGCCCGATCACGCAGAATGCGCCAGTAACTGGGCCACGCGGACGACTGAATGTTGTCCTCGACCAGCACCGCAAAGGAAACCCGCGCCACGACTGTCGCCATCAAAAGGCTCATGCCACCCAGCAGATAGAAAATCGCCGGCCAGCCCAATGCCACCTGGATAACCGACCCCAGGTACTGACCGATGCCCAGCGCAATCACGAACGAAATCGAAATCCACGACAACGCCTTGGCCAACAGGTCACCGCGGAAACTGTCGCGGATCAGCACCCGTGCCATGACTGAAATCCCGCTGGCACCAATGCCTTGAAGCAACCGAAAAAACAGAAACGCTTCAAGCGTCTGGCCCAGCGGCAGCGCAAGGTTGGCCAAGCCATAAATACCCAGCGCCGCGAGCAGCACCGGTTTGCGGCCGATGCGCTGGCCGAGGCTGCCCCAGAACAACATCGGCAGCGCCATGCCGATCAGGTACACCGCCAGTCCCCAGGACACCTGCGAAGCGTCGGCGGACAGATGCCGGGCCATCTCCGGCAGCGCTGGCAGATAAATACTCATGCCCAATTGCGCGAGGAAAACCGTGCTGCAGGTGACGAGGAGGGTGGTGCTGCTCTTCATGGAATCATCCCTGGATGTCTAGCGGGCGTCCCCGGAGCATGTGCGCAAAAGCTCGGTGACGAGTTCACAAAAATGTCGAATCAGCGGCGGCTCCATGTCGGCGCGCAGCGTGATTCTGATCGCGGCCTTGCCTTGTGCAACCGCGGGGAAAAACACCGCCGAGGTAAAGAAACCAAGATTGGATAATTCGATGGCAATACGGTTGGCCAGCCTCGCTTCACCGCAGTGGATCAAGCGAATCGCCATGTTGCTGCCGTGTTGTGCGGTTCGAATCAGGCTGTCGAAGAGGCGGATATTAACCTGAAGTTTTTCCTGCAACGCAGTCAATGCAGGCGTGTGATGCAACTGGATGGACGCTCTGCCCGCGCCGATAGACGCGCTGTTCAGGCTTTGCGACCAGTTGCTGGGGCCGCCGTAGCGTTGAATCAGCTTTTTCTGCCGTTCGTTGCCCAGCATCACCAGCCCGCCGCTGGCGCCAAATGACTTGGCCAATGAGGCGACAATCAAGGCGTCATCCTCCAGGGCCTGCAACCTGGGACGCACGAGACCGGCACCGAAAGTACCGACGGCGGACAGTGCGTGAGAATCGTCGAGGTAGAGAAACAAGCCATAGCGGTCTTTCAGGTACAAAAGACTGTCCAGGTCGGCGACCCCGCCCATGCTGTACGCGCCGTCGGCCACATACGCGACCCTGGTATGTTGCTGGCACTGCGTTTCCAGAAAATCCATGTCGTTGTGCGGGCTGGTCACGACCCTGGTTTCGTCGGCGCAGGCGGCTTTGAGGTGACTCATCGAATAGTGCGCCAAGCGGTCAAACACCATCACCGGCGGCCGGTTCTCGGTGAACACGCCGCTGGCCAGCAGCGGCAGGATGCCGGCGCTGGCTGCGCTGCACGACAAAGTGCTCAGGCACGTGGCGCCGAACAACGCTGACAGCTCGGTTTCGTACTGATCGAGGATCGCCAGTTTGCAGCGGTTTTTCGAGTTGGCGATACGCAGGGTGCCGGTTTCCCACAAGGTGGTCATGGCGCCGTCGAGCAAGTCGGGGTGGTGATCCAGGCCGAGGTAGGAGGTGGTGCAAAAGTGATGAAAGGCGCGTCCGTGCTGGTCAACCATGCGGTTGCTGCTTCTGATGTCGACGTTCAGCCCCGCGACCTTTCCCGCTTCTGCGGTTTCCCAGTCGTGATCGGCCAGCGAGATCAGTTTTCGATAGTTGGTGAAGGTGTTTGCCGCGCGTGTTGTCTGGTCCATGTGACGTGTCTGTCCTTGAGTGATGAAACCGTCCGTGTGTTTCCAGACTTTACAGCGTGCGGTGTGGGCGCTGAATCGGCCGTTTCCTGTTCGGTTGAGTGTTACAAGAGATTTATGTGTAGGGCGATGGCGTGTGAGGTTGTGGGCCAAAACCGGGCTATCCTGCCGACTCAGCCGAACTGAAGTCATCGAGCCCTCCATGCTGCAAAAAAGCCTGATCCGCCGTCTCGACCTGATCACCCTCCAGTTGTTCGTCGCCGTCCACGAAGAAGGCACGCTGACCCGTGCCGCCGCGCGTGAAGCGATCGCGGTGTCGGCGGCCAGCAAGCGCTTGATGGAACTGGAAGAGGCGCTGGGGATCAGTCTGTTCGTACGCCAGGCCAAGGGCATGACCCTGACACCGGCCGGCGAAACCCTGCTGCACCATGCCCGGCAGATGCTGTTCAACGTCGAGAAAATGGGTCTCGAGCTGGGTGAGCACAGCCACGGCATTCGCGGTTATGTGCGGATGCTCGCCAACCTGTCGGCGATCATTCAGTTTTTGCCCGAGGACTTGCGCGACTTTTCCGAGCGCCATCCGCAGGTCAAGACCGACCTCGAGGAACGCCCCAGCAGCGGGGTGATCCAGGGGGTGCTGGATGGCGTGGCGGACCTGGGCATTTGCTCCATCGACAGCGACACCAAGGGTTTGCACAGCGTGCTGTACCGGCAGGACAAGTTGATGGTGTTGATGCTGCCCGATCATCCGTTGGCCAGCCGTTCGAGCCTGGCGTTTGCGGACACGCTGGACAGCGATTACGTGGGACTGCATTCGGCCAGTTCGATCAACATGCGCACCCATGCGGCGGCGCGCCAGGCGGGCAAGGTGCTGCGGTTGCGCATTCATGTGCCGGGTTTTGATGCGATGTGCCGGATGGTGCAGGCCAACATGGGCATCGGGATTTTGCCGCAGAAGGCCTATGAATTGTTTGGCCGGGCGTTGGGGCTGCATGCGGTGCCGTTGACGGATGAGTGGTCGGATCGGGCGTTGATCATTGTGGTGCGGGATGAGGCGGGGTTGTCGCCTGTTAGCCGGATGTTGTTTGAGCAGTTGCGTGGGGCGCTTTGATGTTTCTCGGTTGGATGGTCGGGCCTCTTCGCGAGCAGGCTCGCTCCCACAGGGGATTTGTGGACGCCGTAGATCCAGTGTGGGAGCGAGCCTGCTCGCGAAGGCGGCCCTGAATTCACCGAACATCGCCAGCCGAGCGTTCGCGTTTCACGAACGCCCGTTGCCAACTGAAGGTTGGATTCCTTGACCCCGGCTCCTCTAGCCTTGGCACATATTCCAAGAACAAGAGGTACCCCGCGATGACTGCCCCGTTAAGTGCAATCAAAGTGATCGAGATCGGCACGCTGATCGCCGCCCCCTTCGCCGCGCGAATGCTCGCCGAGTTCGGCGCCGAAGTGATCAAGATCGAAGCCATGGGCCAGGGCGATCCCCTGCGCAAATGGCGCAAGCTGCACGAAGGCACCTCGCTGTGGTGGTACCTGCAATCGCGCAACAAGAAGTCCCTGGCGCTGAATCTCAAATCCCCCGAAGGCGTCGAACTGGTCAAGCAACTGGCGACCAGCGCCGACGTGTTGATCGAAAACCTGCGCCCCGGCGCCCTGGAAAAACTGGGCTTGGGCTGGGACGTGTTGCACGCCCTCAATCCCAACCTGACGCTGGTACGGATTTCCGGTTACGGCCAGACCGGCCCCTACCGTGATCGTCCGGGTTTCGGTGCCATCGGCGAGGCCATGGGTGGGATTCGCTACACCACCGGCACCCCCGGCTCACCGCCGGCGCGGGTGGGCGTCAGCCTCGGTGATTCCCTCGCATCGCTGCACGCAGTGATCGGTGCCTTGATGTCGCTGCTGCGGGTCAAGACCGGGCAGGGCGGCGGGCAAATCGTCGATGTGTCGCTGGCCGAAAGCGTATTCAACGTCATGGAAAGCCTGGTGCCGGAATACGACATGCTCGGCCATGTCCGTGAGCGCAGCGGTGGCGCCTTGCCGGGTATCGCCCCGTCCAATACCTATCTGACGGCCGATGGCGCTTACGTGGTTATCGCCGGCAACAGCGACCCGATCTACAAGCGCTTGATGGAGGTCATCGGCCGGCGCGATCTGGCGGACGCGCCGGAGTTTGCCCATAACGACGGCCGTGCATTGAAAAGCAATGTGCTCGACGCTGCGATCACCCACTGGACCAGCAGCCTGCCGATCGACGCCGTATTGTCGGCGCTGGAAGCGGCCGAAGTCCCCGCCGGGCGCATCTATTCGGTGGCCGACATCGTCGCCGACCCGCATTATCAGGCGCGGGACATGCTGCTCAGCGCCGACCTGCCGGGCGGCGCCACGGTGAAGATGCCGGGCATCGTGCCGAAACTCTCGGAAACCCCTGGCGGCGTGAACTGGTCGGGGCCGAGTCTGGGCCAGCACACCGACGGCATTCTCGCCGGGCTAGGCCTGACGGACTCCGATATCGAACGCCTGAAAACTGAAGGGGTGGTGCAATGATCACTGATTTTTCCCAGACCCTGATCGTTCAGGAAGTCTCGCCGCGCGACGGTTTGCAGATCGAGCCGACCTGGGTCGAAACCGTCGACAAGATTGCCCTGATCGATCAACTGTCGCTGGCCGGGTTCAGCCGTATCGAAGCCGGTTCGTTTGTCTCGCCCAAGGCCATTCCGGCATTGCGCGATGGCGAGTCGGTGTTCAAGGGCATCACCCGGCAACCGGGGGTGATCTACGTCGCGTTGATCCCCAACCTCAAGGGCGCGCAACGGGCATTGGCGACGCGGGCCGATGAGCTGAACCTGGTGATGTCTGCCAGCCAGACCCACAACCTGGCGAACATGCGTATGCGCTGCGAAGATTCGTTGGCCGCTTTCGGTGAGATTGTGCAGTACGTCGGCGGCACGCAGGTCCGGCTCAACGGCAGCATCGCCACCACGTTTGGCTGCCCGTTCGAAGGCAAGATTGATGAGGATCGCGTGCTGCAAATCGTCGATGCTTATCAAGAGCTCGGGATCCAAGGGATTACTCTGGCCGACACCACTGGCATGGCCAATCCGCGACAGGTTGACCGGTTGGTACGTCGAGTTCTACAACGGGTTTCGCCCGCGGATTTGACTCTGCATTTTCATAACACTCGCGGCCTCGGCTTGTGCAACGTGTTGGCCGCTTATGAGGCCGGAGCCCGACGTTTTGATGCAGCGCTCGGCGGCCTTGGCGGCTGCCCGTTCGCGCCGGGTGCTTCGGGCAATATCTGCACTGAAGACCTGGTCAACCTGTGCGATGAAATCGGCATTCACACCGGCATCGACCTGCCGCTGCTGCTGCGATTATCCCGAGGATTGCCCGCACTGCTGGGCCACGAAGTGCCGGGTCAACTGGCCAAGGCCGGCCGCAATTGCGACCTGCACCCGACGCCCTCCTGACCCACCACGATCACCCCTGTGGGAGCGAGCTTGCTCGCGAAGACTGAGTCACATCCGACATGGATGTCGGCTGATACACCGCTTTCGCGAGCAGACTCGCTCCCACAATGAAAAGCTCTGCAACCAAGCGTCTCAACCAGACAACAAAAACAATCGGACACCCACGGGAAGTCCGCCTGGAGAACCACCATGAGCCTCAATGTACTGGAGGCGGGCGCGAGCCCGTCCGTTAGCCACGACGAAGAAAAAGCCTTGGTCAGCAAGGTCGCCTGGCGCCTGATGCCGCTGATCATGGTCTGCTACCTGTTCGCGTTTTTCGACCGCATCAACATCAGCTTCGCCAAGTTCCAGTTGCAGACTGACCTGAGCCTGAGCGACACCGCTTACGGCCTCGGCGCCGGGTTGTTTGTGGTTGGCTACGTGCTGTTCGAAGTGCCGAGTAACATGATGCTGTACAAGGTCGGCGCGCGGCGCTGGATCGCCCGGATCATGATGTCCTGGGGCCTCGCCACCGCGGCCATGGTCTTCGTCAACAGCGAATGGCAGTTCTACGCGCTGCGCTTTGTGATCGGTGCGATGGAAGCCGGTTTTGCGCCGGGCGTCCTGTATTACCTGACGCTGTGGTTCCCGCAGCACTATCGCGGCCGGATCACCTCGATGCTGTTTCTGTCGTCGGCGTTTGCCGGTCTGGTTGGCGCGCCGTTCTCCGGGCTTGTGCTGCAACACCTCGACGGTTTCCTCGACATGCGCGGCTGGCACTGGTTGTTTCTGCTCGGTGGCGTGCCGTGCATCGGCCTCGGTTTGCTGGTGCTGACCTTGCTCAAGGACCGCATCGAAGACGCCCATTGGCTGACCGCTTCCGAGAAGACCCTGCTGGCCAGCCGCATCGCGCACCATGAACCGCACAAGAGTGGCGGCTCGCTGCTCGCCGCGCTGCGTATTCCGGGCTTCCTGACGCTGGGGCTGATTTACTTCCTGATTCAAGTGGCGTCCTACGGCTTGAATTTCTGGGCGCCGCAACTGATCCGCAGTGCCGGCACCGAAAGCCCGGTGATGATCGGTTTGCTCACCGCCATTCCTTACATCTGCGGCGCGATCAGCATGGTGGTGATCGGGCGCCTGTCAGACTCGACCGGCGAACGGCGCAAGTTTGTCGCAGGACTGGTGGCGGTGGGCGCGGTAGGGTTCTTCTGCGCCGGAATCTTCGCTAACCACACGACCTTCCTGATTGTTGCGCTGGGCTTGCTTGGCGCCGGGATCATCGCGTCGATCCCGAGCTTCTGGACCCTGCCGCCGAAACTGCTGGCCGGTGCTGGCGCCGGGGCGGCGGGCGGGATTGCGGTGATCAACACCCTGGGCCAGTTCGGCGGCATCGTCAGTCCGGTCATGGTCGGGCGGATCAAGGACCTGACCGGCAGCACAACGCCGGCGCTGTATGTGATTGGTGTCTGCGCGCTGATCGCGGTTGCGCTGCTGATGTGGGGGTTGCCGCAGAAGCTGCGCACGCTCGACAAGTTCTAAGATTTGCGTCGTCGGATAGACCGCTTTCGCGAGCAAGCCCGCTCCCACACTCGATCTGCGCCACGCCGCCGATCAAATGTGGGAGCGAGCCTGCTCGCGAAGACGGACTGACATTCACAGACGATCTTTTATGCGCCCCATCAACCCGTCGCCACCAAGCCCTTCGCTGGCGCGCCACTGAACTGAATCAAAGCCACCCCTGCCACCAACAAAACAGCCCCCAACACCCGCGGCAAGGTCATGTGCCGCTCCACTAAGCCGAACCACCCAAAGTGATCCAACACCAGCGCCGCCACCACTTGCCCCGCCAGCGCCAGCGCAACAAACCCCGAAGCCCCGAGCTTCGGCACCAGCATCAACGCCAACGAAACAAAACACACCCCAAACGCCCCTCCAGCCCACATCCACAGCGGCGCCTTGCTAATAAACCCCAGCGATGGCAACGGCAAGCGCAGCGCCAACATAATCGGCAACAACACCCCGATACTCACCAGCAACGACGCCAGCGTCGCCCACAACGGATGCCCCAGACCGCGTGTAAGGTTGGCATTGATCGCACTCTGAAAAGGCACCACCGCCCCGGCTATCACGGCCAGCAGCAACAGCCCGGCCCAATGCAACGTACTCATGATCCATCTCCAAGAGGTTTTGCTGGACTCTAGAGTATTCGTCGCGCAGATTTAAATTCCGAATTGCTATCCAGAACATGCATCAGATGAATGATCTACGGCGCATCGACCTCAACCTGCTGGTGATCCTCGACGCCCTGCTCAGCGAGCAGCACGTGACCCGCGCCGCCGAGCGCCTGCACCTCAGTCAGCCGGCGGTCAGCCACGCCTTGGCGCGGTTGCGGGACATGCTCGGCGATCCATTGCTGGTGCGCGCGGGTGCGGGGCTGGTCGCCACGCCGCGAGCGCTGGAGTTAATGGCACCGCTGGCCGAAGCGCTGGCCCAGGTGCAATCGCTGCTGGCACCGAACGCGTTCGATCCGGCCACCGCCAAACGCACCTTTCGCCTGGCGATGTCGGACTACGGTGCCGCTATTGTCTTGCCGGGGCTGATTCGAACCTTGCGCCGGGAAGCGCCGGGGATCGACCTGCAAATCACCCACGCCAGCCGCGAGGGCATGCTCGATGGCGTACTCAACGGCGATATCGACGTGGCGGCGGGGGTATTTCCGGAAATGCCGAACGAGCTGCGCAGCACCCCGTTGTTCGAAGAGCACTACGCCTGCCTCATCGACCGCAACAGCCTGCCCGCCGACGGCATCCTCGACCTGCCAACCTACCTCGCCCGCCCGCATGTCCTGCTGGAAATGCGCGGCAGCGGCACGCCCGAAATCGAACGGGTGCTGACCGCGTTGCGCGAGCGCCGCCGAGTGGCCGTCAGCCTGCCGCACTGGAGCGTTGCGCCGGAATTCATCAGTGGTACGGATTTGATCCTGACGGTGGCTTTGCGAGGTTTGCTCAACATCGATCAGCAGTCGCTGATCGTCGTCCCGCCACCGTTTCATATTCCGTCGTTTACGTTCGTGTTGGTTTGGCACAAGCGGCGGGGAGGGGATCAGGCGTTGAATTGGTTGAATGGGCGGATTGAGGACGCAATAGCGCGCGGTTAATCGTGATTGTTCCCGCACGCTAGTATTGTGGTCGAGACGAGCAATACGATTTTGAGATTCCTTTATCAGCTGATATCAGTCACCCATTTGCCAACTACTGCTTTCAGTTCTTTTGGGCTAGCGAAATCACCATTGTCCGCTTCACTCAGGGCTCGCTGAATGTCGTCGATCATCAAGGCCTCGTGCGCCGAGTGCGCGCGGGCCGGTCCTGGCGATGGCGTTTCGCTAAGATTTTTGGGTTTGGCCTTTTCCATTGGTGTTGCGCTCCAGATACTGACATTCAGAACATACCCGCGAGGTAACGAAATTGCTAACCGGCCTCAACCACCTGACCCTCGCCGTCACAGACCTGAACCGCAGCGTGGAGTTCTACCAAAAGCGCCTGCAACTGCGCCTCGAAGCAACGTGGGACACCGGCGCCTACCTCTCGCTTCCGGGACTCTGGCTGTGCCTTTCCTTCGATCCATTGCGCAAGTCCGAGACTGCCGCCGACTACACCCACTACGCCTTCAGCCTGGACGCAGCAGATTTCCCGTTGTTCGTCGAGCGCCTGCGATCCGCCAATGTCCGAGAATGGCGCGACAACCGCAGCGAAGGCGCATCGTTCTATTTTCTTGACCCGGACGGCCACAAGCTTGAAGCCCATGTCGGCGATCTGGCGTCACGGCTGGCGGCCTGTCGGCAGCGGCCTTATGCCGCAATGAAGTTCTTCGACGATCTGTAAGTCCACGCGCAAGGACCTGAGATAGACTGGCGCCCATTCACCAGACAGTTCAAAAGGATTTCCTGATGACCCCATCGCTGCTAATGGCTGTTCTCGCCTCAGGCTTTATCTACGGCATCACGCCGGGGCCGGGTGTGTTGGCGGTGTTCGGCATTGGCGCGGCGCGCGGTCGGCGGGCGGGGGCGGGGTTCTTGTGCGGGCATTTGCTGGGCGATGTGGTCTGGTGCAGCACCGCGTTGATTGCGATTGTCGGCGCACGGGAAATCGGTAGCACGGCATTCGATGTGCTGGGCGTGTTCAGCGGGTTGTATTTGTTCTGGCTTGGCTTGCGCGCCGTGCGGGCGAAACGCAGCAGTGCCGAAGCGCCGCAAGGCCCGGCCCGCCAGCCGTTCTGGCACGGCATTCTGTTCGGTCTGACCAACCCCAAGGCTTACCCGGTGGCAGTGGCGACCTTCACGGCGCTGCTGTCTAGCCGCGCGGAGTTGCTGCACTGGTCGATGCTGCCGTGGTTGATTGCGCTGAGCTTCGTCGGTGGCCTGATCGCCTACGCTATTCTCATCGGCATCGTTGGTGCGCGGCAGGTTCGGACCCTGTATCAACGCCACGAACTGGCGATCACCCGGTTGTGTGGGGTCATGTTTATCGGTTTTGCCATTAATGCCCTGGTGCACGCGTTGCCGGGGCTGGTCACGAACAAGGCTTGAGGCCATATGCAGGACACCATGGCATCCAGAAATTCCGCGCCGTTGGCGAGCTACATCGATCTGTTGCTGGACGCCGTTTGTGCGGTCGACAAGCAAGGTCGCTTCGTTTTTGTCAGTGCAGCGTGCGAGCGCATATTCGGCTACACCGCCGATGAACTGATCGGTCAGCCGATGATCGACATGGTGCATCCCGGTGACCGCCAGCGCACCCTCGACGCCGCACGGGAAATCATGGGCGGCGAGCCCAAACTCAATTTCGAAAACCGCTACCTGCGCAAGGACGGTCAGGTGGTGCACATCCTCTGGTCGGCGCGCTGGTCGGAAGTCGATCAATTGCGCATCGCCGTGGCCCGGGACATCACCGAACGCAAACTGGCCGAGTCCCGACAAGCAGCGTTGTACGCGATTTCCGAGGCCGCTCACGCGGCGGAAGACTTGCTGGCGCTGTTCAAGCGCATTCACCTGATCATCGGCGAATGGCTGCCCGCGCTGAATTTCTCCGTGGCGCTGTATGACGAACACTGCGCGCAGCTGAATTTCCCCTATCACGTCAACGACCACGAATTGCAACCCGAGCAGCCCGGCACCATCACCGGGCGCCTGTGTGCGGAAGTGATCCGCAGCGGCCTGCCAATTTTGCTGACCCCGGACCAGGGCCATTCGCCCGCAGGCTTTGAGACGTTGGTCGAGGGGCCGAATTCACCGTGCTGGCTGGGCGTGCCCCTGAATTCGCAGAACGGCACCATCGGCGCGCTCATCGTCAAAAGCGTTCCGGGTGGCGAACGCTACACCGAGCGGGACAAGGAACTGCTGCAATACGTCTGCGCCCAGGTCGCGACTGCCATCGAGCGCAAGCAATTGCATGCCCGGTTGCAGCGCATGGCGCAGTACGACCAGTTGACTCAACTGCCCAATCGCGAGCTGCTGCGAGATCGTCTCAAGGCTTCACTGGCGCTGGCCCGGGCCGATGGCGGGCGCATGGCGTTGCTGTACGTCGACCTCGACCGTTTCAAGGATGTCAATGACACCCACGGCCATGCGGTGGGCGACATGCTGTTGCAAGCGGTGGCCAATCGGATCAAGGGTTGCGTGCGCGAAACCGACACCGTGGCGCGCATCGGTGGGGACGAGTTTGTGGTGTTGTTGCACAGCATCCACGGCCTGGAAGACGCCGACAGCGTGGCGGAAAAAATCCTCCAGGTGCTGGCGCAGCCGCTGCGTCTGGATGGGCATAACCTGAACATCCACACCAGTATCGGCGTCGCTCATTACCCCGAGCACGGCACCGAAGAAAAGCAGTTGTTCAAGCATGCCGACGAGGCCATGTACGCCGCCAAACGCCAGCATCACCTGCGACTCGAAGTCTGAGATTTTGCCGCCGTTCGTCGCGGCGTTTTCAGGTTTTCTAAACCTTTTGGGGCTCGTTCATTCTGATTTTATGCGGGCTGTTGCTCGCCTGGATCATTTACCAAGAGGTAGAGAATCATGCCTAACTCAAGAAACTCGAACTCGGGAAACTTCGCCAACGATCGAACGAAGGCGTCTGAAGCCGGTCGCAAAGGTGGGAAAACCACCACAACGACTGTCGATAAAGACTCTACGAAACCCGAGATGGGCCGCAAAGGTCCTCAGAAGTCCAAGTAGTGATTGAAGGTGGTTTTGATCGAGAGGCGGGGGCGCAAGCTCCCGCTTGAATTTTTTCAGAAGGAGGGCGCGACCATGAGCCGGATGGCCACCCGAATACGTCATGCAGGTTTTGCCACGTTACTGGGATTGTGCGCCAGCAGTGCCTTTGCCCAGTCCCCCACCGAATTCATCAACGATGCCTCGGCCCAAGGCATGGCCGACATCGAAGCCAGTCGCCTGGCGCACCAGAAAACCGAATCCAAAGAGGTCAAGGACTACACCATCGTCGTCATCAACGACCGCACCACCGCTAACCAACACTTGGCGAAAATTGCCAAACAACTGGATCTGCCGGTGGCCCCGCGCGAAGAAGTGGTCGACAAGGCCAAAGCCTTGATGCCGCAAGCGATGGACGGCGCGACCTTCGATCAGGCCTACGCCGCCAGTCAGGTGAAAACCACTCAGCAAGCCATCGAACAACTTCAGCAGGAAGCGCAAACCACGGACATACCGCAAATCAAAGCGTTTGCTGAAGAAACCCTGCCCAAACTGCAAAACCATCTGCAAATGGCCAGGGCGTTGCAGGCCGGTCTATAACCCGGGTTTACGATGTTTAAAGCAAACGGCGCGTGATTCACATCACGCGCCGTTTTTGTTTTTGCTCAGCACTTGTTCAAACCGTGTTTGTGCTGGCTCGTCGTCGCCAGCCCCGCCAGGTCATGCACATCTTTTTCGCCCATGGCCCGATAGTGCCGGCGCAGCGCCTCCAGTTGCTTGAGGTCCAGCAACTCCAGCCCCAGCATCGCGTTCTGCGCCTCCTTGTTCACCCGCAGCAACTCATCGATTTTCAAATGCAGGATGTCGGTGTCGCGGTTCTGCGTGTTCTGGATCAGGAACACCATCAGGAACGTGATGATCGTGGTTGAGGTGTTGATGACCAGTTGCCAGGTGTCGTTGAAACCAAAAATAGGGCCGCTCAGGGCCCACAGAATAATAAGAATAAGCGCGCCCATGAATGTCATTGGGCTGCCGGCCCACAGGGCGAGTTTCTGCGAGATTTTTGCGAATTTCATTGCCGTGTTCCTTATTGGGATGCGCCTGAATGTGTGACAGCGCGGGCAATATGAAAATTCTTTCGGGTTTTGCGTATTCATTGAAATCTGTCTTGCGCTGGCTTCGGATGTAAGAAATCTCTGTATTTCGCAAATCCTGATCGGAATCTTTCTTTGTGCCGGTTTGTGTCTAGTATCAAGGACAGTCAATTTGCCAGCATGCAAGCACACGGATCGAAACCAGCTAAGAGGTCACTCATGGAATTCTTCGAAAAGTTAGCAAGTCTAGCCGCTAAAGTTCGTTTGCAGAGCGCTGCAATTCAGACGGAAGAAGCGACCAAAAACGCTTTTGTCATGCCCTTTATCAGCACAGTGCTGGGCTACGATGTCTTCGATCCGACTGAAGTGACTCCCGAATTCGTTTGCGATATCGGCACGAAAAAAGGAGAAAAAATTGATTACGCAATCATGAAGGGTGGAGAAGTTCAGATCCTTATCGAGTGCAAAAAAATTGGCGAGCCACTGCACATCAATCACGCGTCTCAGTTGTTTCGTTATTTCCATGTCACCAGCGCTCGAATCTCCATCCTTACTAACGGCCAGGTCTACAAATTTTTCACTGACCTGGATGCGCCCAACAAGATGGATGAGAAGCCATTCCTCGAGCTCGACCTGCTGGACATCGACGAGTATTCCGTCCCGGAATTGGTGAAACTCACCAAATCAGCTTTCGATGTGGATTCAATCATCAGCGCCGCAGGTGAGTTGAAATACGTCAGCCAAATCAAAAAGGTTATTGCGGCTCAAGTCAGCAAACCCGATGACGACTTCGTCAAAGTGTTCGCTTCGCGTGTCTACGATGGGGTAATTACTCAAAAGGTCCGCGAGCAGTTTCATGAACTGACAAGAAAAGCGGTCGTGCAATTCCTCAATGACCAGATTAACGAAAGGCTCAAGTCCGCCATGAGCGGTGCTATACAACCTGCGTTGGCTTCTTTGCCAGTTTCATCCAGTGGGGCTGAGCAGGCGGATGTGCGGGACGAGTCAGAGGACAAGGTCCTGACGACATTGGAAGAACTGGAGGGTTATCACATCGTTCGTGCTGTGGTTCGTTCTGTGGTCGATGCAAAGCGGATTGTTCAGCGCGACACTCAGAGTTACTTCGGTATTCTGCTCGACGACAACAACCGTAAACCGATCTGCCGTCTGCACTTCAATCGTTCACAGAAGTACATCGGTATCTTTGACGAAGAGAAGAATGAAACCCGACATGCGATAAATTCGATAGACGATATCTACGAGTATTCGGATCATTTGAAGAAGACGGTTGGGTATTACGCCTAGCAGCGCTTATCGTAAATCAGCAAAGATTGGCCCATATGGCCAATGCCAGTTAAGGATGATGCATATCTTGTGGCGAGGGAGCTTGCTCCCGCTGGACTGCGCAGCAGTCCCCTTCTTTTTTTGGTGAGAAAGGATGGGGGCGCTCCGCACCCCAACGGGAGCAAGCTCCCTCGCCACAGGTTTCTTATCGCTTGTGCTTCTCCGGCATAAGCCTAGGTGGTCGGTTTTTTGTGGCTGTTGTTTGCTACTTCAGTTTCACTACCCAACTCAAGTTATCCATCGCCTCACAACAACGCACCGACAGGAGAACGCAATGAGTTGGTCCGCCAAACAATACGTCGCTTTTGAAGATGAACGCACCCGCCCGGCGCGAGACCTGCTCGCCGCCATCCCGTCGGTGGAGGCGCGCTCGGCCATCGACATCGGGTGTGGTCCCGGCAATTCGACCGAGTTGCTGGTCAAACGCTTCACCGGCGCCACGGTGCGGGGCGTCGACAGTTCGACCGACATGATCGAGGCCGCTCGCAAGCGCTTGCCAAATGTGCAGTTCGACACGGTTGATATCGGAACCTGGAACGATCGCGGCCCGTTCGACGTGATATTCGCTAACGCCGTGTTGCAGTGGCTGCCCGATCACGCGACGTTACTGCCTTCGCTGGCCGCCCGACTGACCGAGGGCGGCAGCCTGGCGATCCAGATGCCCGACAACCTCAACGAACCCTCCCATCGTCTGATGCGCGAAGTCGCTGCCGAAGGTCCGTGGGCCAGCAAACTGGCGGACGCCGCCGGGCAACGCACAGGGATGGCCAGTGCCAGCGACTACTACTCGATGCTGCGACCACACTGTGCGCGCGTCGATGTGTGGCGCACCACTTACCATCATCCGCTGGCGGGTGGAGCGTCGGGTGTGGTCGAGTGGTTCAAGGGCAGCGGTTTGCGGCCGTTTCTCGAACCGTTGGATGAGGCGGAAAAGGCGCAATACCTCAAGCGATATCACGCTGCGATCGAGCAGGCTTATCCGGCGTTGAGCGATGGTTCGGTGCTGTTGCCGTTTCCGCGGTTGTTTATTGTCGCGACCCGCTAAGAACACACTGAACCTGTGGCGAGGGAGCTTGCTCCCGCTGGACTGCGCAGCAGTCCCTTCTTTTTTGGTGAAGAGGGGGGCGCTCCGCACCCCAGCGGGAGCAAGCTCCCTCGCCACAGGTTATCCATCGCTGCGGCAATCAGCGCTCGACCGCTACCAGCAACATCATCGGCCGTTCCCGCTCTTCAGCCAGCGCCGGTTGCGCCGCCACCTCGGCATCGCTCGGCCCCCATTCGTTGACATGCTCGATGCTGAAACCCGCGCCAATCAGCGTATTGAACAGCGTGCCAAGGGTTCGGTGCTGCTTGATCACGCCTTCCGCCAGCCAGTTCGTCACCCGCCCGCCTTCCCGCTGATAGCTGTCCACCGGCCACCGCTTGCGGCCCTCGCCGTCGATCAACCATCCCGGATTGCGCGGGGCCATGAAGATCGGATGCTCGATGGAAAACACAAAGCGCGAACCTGGTTTAAGGGCCGCGTGGATCGTGGCGAACAACCCGGGCAGATCCTTGATGTAGTGCAACGCCAGTGAGCTATACGCCAGATCGAAACCGCCTTTGGGTAAATCAAGCTGTTCCAGATCTGCCCGTGATTACTGGATATTGCCCGCCGATGTGGTCTAGTGAGCCTGCTCCAGCATCTTCTCCGAGACGTCCAGGCCGAGCACACTGTCAGCGCCTTACTCACTGGCCCAGCGGCTGAACCAGCCGTAACCGCAACCGAGGTCCACTACCTTCAGCTCTTTCATCGGCGGCAGCATTGATTTGAGTGCTGGCCATTCCGGTGCCGCGTCGAGGCCTCCAAGGGAGCGGCCCATTTGGCTGTAGCCCTGGAAAAACTCCGGATCGTCGTAGATGTTTTGAGTCATGTCGGGTTGCTCTGTTGAGATCGTTCACGGGCGGCACTTGGGGCACGCCGATTGGTTTCCCTCGAAGCGTTGTAGCGCGTATTCGTTGACGGCCGCGCGGGGGGGGCATTGGAAATGGTGAAAATGCGAGAGTATCCCGAAGAAACAAGGGTCAACAAGACGATCCACCGACCGGAAAACAGTTAACGCTCTTTCATGCGCAGCTCTCGGATTTTGCCTACAACCTAAGCGGGAATCACCCGCTATCCACTGGTGGGTAGATAGGAAATAGTGCTCCGTAGAACGGACTGCTGATAGGTGATGAGTGATTGACGTCCGACAGATTTTGCCGGCTTCGCAGAAAGCGATGCTTAGGTTGGCGGCTAAAAGCCGAGAAGGAGGATCAATGCTCCAGAACGACCGCGAAAATTCACGGACCCAAAACGGTCCGCGAGAGGAGAAAGAAACATGTCCACACATCGTAATCGAGCAAGCATCGAGCAATTGCATCGTGAGATGGAGGCTTTAGCTGAAGAGATGAGACGCCCGGCCCCGACCAAAATCCGCACTACGTTGTTGCCGTTCAGCATTGGTGCTGCGTTCGCGCTGACCCTGTTTGTCGCAGTCGCTTTTGTCGCAAAGCATCTTTAATTCTCTGTCGGCTCAGAAACCTTCTTTCGTACTATCGGAGGCGCTGAAACAAACCTCATCGCTGTGCCTCTCGGGCAACCTCCCATCAACTAGCGCTTGTCGGCTATCTACCGTCCTCAACTGATCGGCGGCGTCGTATAACTCACATCAGGTCCTGCCGCAGAATCCAGTCCGGATTAGTCGGCACATCGTCCCTCGTCCTGAATGTCAATCTGACCAGGCACCGCTATTAACCGAGTCGCCTCGGTTATGTGCCCCAGAAGTCACCACCCTGTTCTCCCTGCAGCCGTGCCTTTTGGAAATGCCGCAGACGGTGAAGCCGCTCCGCTAAGTAGGGTGGGCCTGCCATATCTTGGCTTCCATCATTTGTGTAGCCGCGAGGTCTTCCTGAAACACCGCGTCGCCTGATTTAACTAGTGCTGCGCAGCCGAACGCAGGCTTTGCCAGCTGCTACGAATCGAAGGCGCCCCGAAAGGCGCCTCGTATCACATCAGGACGGCTCTGCATCCATGCGTCGAGCGATCACATCCAGTACATCGCAACCGTCGCGCAAAGGCACACAGCAGAGCAATGCAAAATCGCTGAGGATGACCGAGTCGGTGGTGATGTCACCTCGCATGGCGAGGTTTTCGAGCATCTGCGTCACGGCTCGAATTCTGTAACTGGCCGTGCTGAGCAGTGAGTGCAGCGGTTGGGTGGTGTTGACGAACAGGGAAGGGAGATCGTCGGCGTTGCTGGTTAAAGCCATATATTCTTTCATGCGTGATTACCGTTAGTAGGTGAAAGACCTACCACTCAATCGTCGCCAAACAATAGGGTGGTAGCTGTACGCAGGTTGGCGAACCGGACAACGGTAAAACCGGCAGACCCGAGGGTCTCCCACGCACAGCCACCATAAAAAGCGCAGCAAAGTGCAATCAGAAACTGCTCCGAAAATCTCGGAGATTCCTGAATCGTTGTCATCGAGTCGCCAAACCCGATACGCCATTTGGACGCGCTCGGACTATAGGCCTCGTGACAAAGGCACAGCAATGCGCAAGTGTACGGACAATTCCCTGTGTCGTGTAGGACGTTGCCTTTTCGGATATTGGCCACTTTCGTGCCATCAGTGAATGGTTGATCAACACCTGAATTGGCAGGTGTTGATTGGCAGTTCACACAAATCCCGCCCATAAAAAAACCGGCCACTCAGGACCGGTTTTTCTCTATCTCTACATCCCCCGTCAAAACAACCTCAACGTGAGACCAAAATTCGATTGGAGCGGGTGAAGGGAATCGAACCCTCGTTATCAGCTTGGGAAGCTGGAGTAATGCCATTATACGACACCCGCTCAGAGCGGCTGACTTTGTACCAGATGTGCGCGTGGAAATGAAGTTTTTCTTTGCGCTGGGCAGCTTTAGCGCAGATGTAGCAAGGCACACACCGCAAAACGGTCTATCGCGGGCCAGCCTCGCGCCTACAGGAATGCGTTCAACTACTGTAGGGCGACGCTTGCTCGCGAGGACGCTGTTTCAGATTGCCAGTGCATGGTGATCCTGGACGTAGTGGTAACGCGTTCGGCTGGCGTGTGGTTCAGGTTTCAGGAACCCCAGCAGTGCATTGCGGCTGTCTCGGCAGGCGGCTTTGTGTTCCATGTCGAGAAAGTGGCCGGTGGCTTCCAGGGTGGTGAAGGTGGCGTGTTGCACATGGTTGGCAAACAATCGCGCGCCATCGGCGGCGGTGTATTCGTCCCATTCGCCGTTCATGAACAGCACCGGTACGTTGATTTTCTCCGCCGCCTTCAGGAAGCACTGGCGATCACTGTGCAGCAGGTCGCTGATGTGGAAGTGCATCTGCCCGTATTCGTGATCGGCCAGGCTGCTGACGTGCCGGTAGTTGAAGCGCTTGAACAGCGTCGGCAGGTGTTTGCCGATGGTGCTGTTCACCAGATTGCCGACCCGGTCGCCGTCGCGGCTGCCGAGGTAGTCGACGCCGCGCTCGAGGTAGTCGAGCATGTGCGCGTTGATCTCCGGGGAGAACGAGCTGATCACGGCTTTTTCGATCCGGCGTGGCCGGTGGGCGAGGGCGACCAGGGTCGCGGCGCCGCCCCAGGAAAACGACAGAACGTGTTCGGCGCCGAAGTGGTCGATCAGCTCCAGGAGGATCTGCCCTTCGACTTCCTTGGTCAGCAATTTCTCGTGCAGGTTGTGGGCCTTGGACTTGCCCGCGTAGGGCTGGTCGTAGCAAACCACGTTGAACTGCGGATGAAGGTTTTTCACGGTTTGTGCAAACGACGCAGTCGTGGCCATCGAGCCGTTGACCAAGATAATGGTCTTCTCTGCGGCGTCTGCGCGATAGAACTCCGTGTAAACCCGATACTGACCCTGTATATCCAGCACAGCGATTTCTGGCCTCATGTCATAAGACTCCTGGCAAGCGGGTATGCGCGCAAATGAGATTGCACGAGCTTTGTGACAGGTAGGCATACGCCTGGAATTTGGAGGCCCATGTCGATCCGTACAGCAGGTCGACGGGTATTATTATTGGCGGGCAATCTGCCGGTCTGAGGCGGAACCTGAGGGTTCTCTAACCGACAAAAAGTTTCTTAGAAGTATGTTGTGACTCGTCAGTCACATTTCGGCTGACGACCTGATTCAAGCAGGGGCGACGTCATCGCGCAAGTGTCATTGGTAAATTGTTCGACAACTTCTGCTGAGCGGTCGCCTGCTTAGATCAATTGAATCTCTTCGGTGCGCAATGCGCGGTACTCGCCCGGTTTTAGCGCGTTATCGAGCTGCAGCGGGCCCATGCGTTCGCGGTGCAGGCGCAGGACCTTGTTGTCGAAATGGCCGAACATGCGCTTCACCTGGTGGTACCGGCCCTCAACAATGCTCAGCCGTGCCGATTTCGGCCCCAACAGCTCCAGCTTGGCGGGCTGGGTGGTGAGGTCTTCGAAGGCGAAGTACAAACCTTCCGTAAACTTCAACGCATATTCCGGGCCGATGTCCTGCTCGGTCTCGACGTAGTAGACCTTGGGCAGTTTGGTTTGCGGTTGGGTCAGGCGTCGCGACCAGCTGCCGTCATTGGTGATCAGCATCAGACCGGTGGTGTTGAAGTCGAGGCGACCGGCGATGTGCAACTCGTCCTTGTCCGGCTCGTGGATCAGGTCGAGGACTGTCGCGTGCTCGGGGTCGCGGGTGGCGCTGACGCACCCGGGCGGCTTGTGCAGCATGAAGTAGCGCGCAGGCTTGCCGGCTTGCAGGACTTCGTCATCGACTTCGACGCGGCTGAACTCGAGCACCTCGGCGTGCGGGTCGATGACGATATTTCCGTCGATCCGCACGCGCTTTTCCACCAGCAACAGGCGCACCTGCTTACGGTTGAAGCGCGGCAGGTTGCTGAGGAAACGATCAACGCGCATGGCAAGGGTTCGGTGGGAAAAGGGCGGCGTATCTTACGTGATCGGTCGGGCGCTTGCTTACAGCTGCGCCTCGACCTGCGCGCAACGTGGGCACAGGCAGGATTTGTCACGCAGTTCCGCTGGCAGCGCTTCGAGCACGGCAGGGTCGATGCTGACGCCATAGCACCAGCAGGCGCGATCGGCGGTTTTCGGATCGGCCAGGGTGCAGTCGTTGGACGCACCGCAGGCCGGGCAGAAGTCAGGCTTGTTCATGCAGGATTATTCATAGCTGGAGTGAGACTTTCCACGCAGGTGCGATTACGGCCGGATTGTTTGGCTGTGCGCCAAAGGCAGGCATTCTATCGGCACTGCCGGGAAATAACTGCTGCATTGCGTCGGACACGTACCTTGTGGGAGCGAGCAGGCTCGCTCCCACAAGGGATTGGGTTCAGGTTCGGGATTGCAGATAGGCGCGCCAGCCACCGAGGTGGCTGATATCCACCGCGCCTTCCAAGCCATACGCCTCGCAGATAAACCCGCTCTCCCAACGGCCATCGGCCAGTTGCACTTTGCCCAGCCCCAGCGGCGCTGGAATTCCGGTCAGGAACGAGCCCAACTCGCTGCTTGGCAATTCCCAAACCTCCACCGCAATCGCCACGCCGCCATCGTTCACCCGCACCATCCCCGGACGAAACGGCGGGCCGCCGGCCAAGGCATACAGTTGATAGTCCGGCGAACTGAACGTCGTCTCGACCAACCGGGCCCCGCGGCGCTTCAATTGCCAGTTCAGCGCCAAGCCGTCCAGATGCGCGCCACACACCACCAGCCGCGCCCGATCGTTGCGTGCAACCGTCGTCGGCGCCGCCGTGGTCAAACCTTGCTGGCGCTGGAAAGCGTCCGCCACACTCAGCAAATACTGATCGGTAAACGCCCGGCCAAACAGGGTCACGCCCCACGGCAGGCCATTGCCCATGAAGGCGCTGGGCACGGCGACGGCGGTGTAGTCGAGCAGGTTCATGAAGTTGGTGTAGTAACCCAGTTCCGAATTGCGCAGCACCGGTTCAGCCTCCAGTTGCGCCAGTGTCACCGGGCGGCCGATGGTCGGCGTGAGCACACAATCGAGGCCTTCCATCGCTTTGTCGCACAGCGCTTTCAAGGCTTGCAGCCGGTACTGCGCGCGGAAGGTTTGTACGCCCGTTACCGCCGGTGCCTTGGCCAGCACCGCACGAATCACCGGCAGCACCGCTTGCGGGTTTTGCTCCATCAATTCCCCGGCGACGCTGTAGCGCTCGGCCACCCACGGCCCTTCGTAGAGCAACCGGGCCGCTTCGAGAAACGGCGACATATCCAGTTCGACGGCTTCACCGCCCAACGCCTTGAGCCGGTCGATGGCATCCCCGAACAACAGCGGGCCTTCGGGGCAACCGAAGAATTCAAGGTCTTGCGCGCGTGGCACGCCGAAGCGGAAAGGGCGCGGTGTACCGAATGCCGCACCGTCATTCCACTGCGGGTTGCTGCGGCTGTATTCATCACGCGGGTCAAGGTGGGCGGTGAACGCGAGCAACTGGCTGGCTTCGCGAGCGGTCGCGGTGAAGGTCGTGACGCAATCGAGCGTGCGACAGGCCGGCACCACACCCGCCGTGGAGATCAAGCCTTTGGTGGCTTTCAATCCCACCAGATTGTTCAACCCCGCCGGCACACGCCCCGATCCAGCGGTGTCGGTGCCCAACGAAAAACTCGCCACGCCGAGCGCTACCGCCAACGAAGACCCTGCGCTGGAACCGCCCGACGGATATTCCGGCAACACGCTGTTCGGGCACGCGCCATACGGCGAGCGGCTGCCGTTGAGGCCGGTGGCGAATTGATCAAGGTTGGTCTTGCCCAACGGGATCGCCCCCAGCGCCAGCAGCTGCTCGACGATGGTCGCCGATTGCTCCGGCACATAGGCAAAGTCAGGACACGCCGCTGTCGTGGGAATACCGGCCAGGTCGATGTTGTCCTTGATCGCGAACGGCACGCCGTACAGCGGCAGGCTGTCGATGTCGCGGCCGTCGAGGGCGGCGATGTACGGTTCCAGTTCTTCGACACTGAGCAAGTGGATGAACAGGTGATAGTCCGGGTTCAGCGCCGCGGCTTTGTCGCGCAGGCCTAGCAGCAATTGACGGGGCGTGATGTTGCCGAGGCGATAAGCGCTGCGCAGGGCGTCGAGTTGAAGATTGATGTTCATGGGGTTAATCCTTTTCGAAATGGGTTCAGTCGAGTTCCAGCACCACGACGCGCTGTCCGGCGCGCACGGCGGAACCGGGCTGCACACGAATCTCACGCACCACGCCAGCCGTCGGCGCGAGCAGCGGAATTTCCATCTTCATCGACTCCAGAATCACCAGCACATCGCCGGCTTCCACGCGGCTGCCGGTCTCTACTTGAACCTGCCAGAGGTTGCCGGCGATGTGGCTGTCGACGCTCATTTCACCGCTGGCGAGGGCGGCATCTTCGGTCGCCTCCGGGACCAATTCTTCGCTGTCGAAATGCGCCTGACCGCTGGCTATCCAGCGTTCACGTTCAGCGTTGAAAGCGCCTTGCTGCTGATCCCGAAACGCAGCGATGGTCTCGGCTTCTTTCGCCAGGAATGCCTGGTAATCCGCGAGGTTCAACTGGCTGTGTTCGATGTTCAGCTCGAAACGCCCGAGCGGGAAATCCTTGCGGATGCGCAGCAGTTCGTCTGCGCTCACCGGGTAAAAACGGATCTGGTCGAAGAAGCGCAGCAGCCACGGTTTGCCATCGAACGCGGCGACTTCGCGGTAGCGGTTCCACATCTGCAAGGTGCGCCCGACAAACTGATAACCGCCGGGGCCTTCCATGCCGTAGACGCACATGTAGGCGCCGCCGATGCCCACCGAATTTTCCGCGGTCCAGGTGCGGGCCGGGTTGTACTTGGTGGTCACCAGACGATGACGCGGATCGAGCGGAGTGGCGACCGGTGCGCCGAGGTAAACGTCGCCAAGACCCATCACCAGGTAGCTGGCGTCGAACACCGTGCGCTGCACTTCGTCGAGGTTGGGCAGGTCGTTGATGCGGCGGATGAACTCCAGGTTGCTCGGGCACCACGGCGCGTCCTTGCGCACGGTGGTCATGTATTTCTCGATGGCGAGCTGGCAGGCCGGGTCGTCCCAGGACAGTGGCAGGTGCACGATGCGCGAGGGCACTTGCAGGTCCTTGGCGGCGCACACGGCGTCCCATTCACCGGCGACGATGCCGAGCAGGTCGGCCAGCGGCAGTTGCTCGGGTTGGTAGTGCACTTGCAGCGAACGGATGCCAGGGGTGAGGTCGATCACGCCGTGCAGGTGTTTGCTTTCCAGGGCTTGCATGAGGGCGTGGGCGCGGAAGCGTAAAACAAGATCCAGCTCCGGCGCGCCGATTTCGAGCAGCAGGTGAGTATCCCCTGACAGCCTCGCCACCAGCCGCGTATCCCCCTGACCCAAGTCCAGCACCACAGGCGACACAATTCCCTGTGGGAGCGAGCCTGCTCGCGAAAGCGGTGTATCTGACACATCAATGGCGGCTGACACGCCCTCTGCGCGAGCAGGCTCGCTCCCACAGGGGGAATTCCATTTCAAGGCGAGGGTGCGGGCGGTCTGGATATCGACGGGGATGAATTGCACTTTATCCCCGGCCTTCAATTGCCCCAGCTGCCAAAGGTCGGCTTCGATCACCGTCACCGGGCACACAAACCCGCCGAGGCTCGGGCCGTCCGGACCAAGGATCACCGGCATGTCCCCGGTAAAATCCACCGCCCCGATGGCGTACGGATTGTCATGAATGTTCGACGGATGCAGACCCGCTTCACCGCCGTCGGCACGCACCCATTCCGGCTTCGGCCCGATCAGGCGCACGCCGGTTCGGCTGGAGTTGAAATGCACTTCCCACTGGGTCGCGAAGAACGTACCGATGTAGTGTTCAGTGAAGTATTCCGGCGCGCCATGCGGGCCATAGATCACGCGAATTTGTCGTACGGCAGACAACTCAGCGACTTCAGCCAGTTCGGCACCCGCGCTGCGGTCGAGCAAAGCAGGCACATGCAACACATCCCCCGCCCGCAGCGCACGACCGCCATGCCCGCCAAACTGACCAAGGGTGAAGGTGCTTTTGCTCCCAAGATAATCCGGCACCTGCAAGCCACCGCGTACGCACAAATAGCTGCGCGCGCCCGCACCGGCAATCGTGCCGAGACTCAACGTGGCGCCCGCCGGAATCAACAACGTGGTGTTCATCGCGACAGTTTCACCGTTCAGCGCCAGCGGAATCGCCGCCCCGGTCACCGCCACCACGGCATCACAATTGAAGCGCAGCAACGGCCCGCTCATGGTGATTTCCAGCGCGGCGGCACCTTCTTCGTTGCCGAGCAAAAGGTTGCCCAAACGCAATGCACGACTGTCCATCGGACCTGACGGCGGCACGCCCACCGCCCAATAGCCGAGGCGCCCCGGATAGTCCTGAACGCTGGTCTGCGTCCCGGCGCTAAGCACTTCAAAGGTGTCGGCCTGATACACCAGGCCTTCCAGGCAACGCGTCCACGGCTGGCCGCTGGCGAAAGGTGCATCCAGCAAAATCTGCCGCAGGTAATCGCGGTTGGTTTCCACGCCATAGAGCAGGCTGTCGCCCAACGCCTGATGCAGATCGGCGCGTGCTTCTTCACGGGTCGGTGCCCAACTGATGACCTTGGCGATCATCGGGTCGAAGTACGGCGGGATCTCGCAACCAGCCTCGACCCAGGTGTCGATGCGCAGTTGGATGCCATTGGCGGCCGGGAAATTCACGGCGGTGAGCAGTCCTGGGCTTGGCTGAAAGTCACGCCCCGGATCTTCGGCATACAGACGCGCCTGAATCGCGTGTCCCTCGGCTCTCAACCCTTGGCTCAACTCACGCAGCGGCGGTAGATCACCGGCGGCGAGTTCGACCATCCAGCGCACCAGATCGACGCCCCAGACTTGTTCGGTAACGCCGTGCTCGACCTGCAAACGGGTGTTCACTTCAAGAAAGTAGAAGCGCTGATCTTCGCTGTCGAAGACAAATTCCACGGTGCCGGCGCTGCGGTAGTTCACCGCTTTCGCCAGTTTGATCGCCGCTGCGCACAGGTCGTCGGCCATGCCTTCCGGCAGGTTCGGCGCCGGAGTTTCTTCGAGGACTTTCTGGTTGCGCCGTTGCACCGAACAGTCGCGCACGCCGAGGGCAATCACCTCGCCGCGACCATCACCGAACACCTGGACTTCAAGGTGCCGCGCACGCTGGATGTACTTCTCGATGAACACGCCGGCATCGCTGAAGTTGTTCTGGCCGAGGCGTTTCACCGCTTCGAAGGATTCGCTCAGTTCCGCAGCGCTGCGGCACACGCGCATGCCGATACCGCCACCGCCGGCAGTGCTTTTGAGCATCACCGGGTAGCCAACCTGTTCGCCGGCGATCAGGGCTGCGTCGAGGCTGTCGAGCAGTTCGGTGCCTTCGAGCATCGGCACGCCGTGTTGTTTGGCCAGGGCGCGGGCAGTGTGCTTGAGGCCGAACACGCGCAGCTGTTCGGGAGTCGGGCCGATGAAGGCGATGTTGGCGGCTTCGCAGGCTTCGGCGAACGCGGCGTTTTCCGAGAGGAAACCGTAGCCGGGATGAATCGCCGAGGCGCCGGTGGCTCTGGCGATGGCGAGGATTTTGTCGACCGCCAGATAGGTGCCGGCGGCCGCGCCTTCACCGAGGCTGTGGGCTTCGTTGGCTTGCAGGATGTGCAGGCTCGCGGCATCGGCTTCGGAGTACACGGCCACGCCTTTGACCTGCAAATCACGCAGGGTGCGCAGGATGCGGCAGGCAATGGCGCCACGGTTGGCAATCAGGACTTTTTCGAACATGGCATAACCCCCGGAGGCGATTGCGCATCAGCCTCGACCTGGGATGCGGGCCGTCCCGCAGTTTTTCTTGATGCACCAGGGCCGTCCCCGGTGAAAAAACAGTTCATTTCAAACACCACCGCTCCCACAGGGGAGGGGTGGTGGTTTTACTTTTTCAGGCACTGCCCGGAGCGGGCCTGGCACAGCGCAAACAACCATCTGCGCAACCGCGCGATTTTCAGTTCCATACCAGCAGCTCCGCAGGGGTCGGGTTGTAGGCGTTGCACGGGTTGTTCAATTGCGGGCAGTTGGAGATCAGCACGATCACGTCCATTTCCGCCCGCAGGTCGACGTATTTGCCCGGCGCCGAAATGCCGTCTTCAAAGGTCAAGCCGCCATCCGCGGTGACCGGCACGTTCATGAAGAAGTTGATGTTCGGCCCGATGTCACCCTTGCCCAGTCGCCCGTCGTGGACACAGGCGCGCAGGTAGTTGTCGCGGCAGCTGTGCATGTAGCGTTTTTCCAGGGCGTAGCGCACGGTGTTGCTCTCTTGCGCGCAGGCACCGCCGAGGGTGTCGTGACGGCCGCAGGTGTCGGCGACGATGGTCAGCATCGGTTTGCCGAGATTCGAATACAGCACGCTGCCAGTGCTCAGGTACACGCTGTTTTGCCGACGCAGCGTGCGTTGCACGTCGTAGCGCTCCTTCGGATTGGCCACGCTGTAAAACAACGTATCGACGGCTTGATTGCCTTCCAGGTCGAGGATGCGCAAGGTCTGGCCAGCCTTGACCTCCATAAGCCACGGTTCGCCGGCCGGGATGGTTGCACGGTAGATCGCGGTGTCAGGTTCTTTATGAACAGTAGCGATTGCGAGTGACATGGCAGCGATCCTCAGGCGAACAAACGGTCGGTGTTGATGAAGCCGCGCTCGTTTTCCGGGCGCGAAGTGCGGCAGTGTTCGGCGACGCTGGCGTCGGCGTTCATCCAGCTGAGCTTCAGCGGTTTTGGCGCGTATTCGGATGATGGGTCCATCGGGTGTTGCAGCGCGGTGAGCACCACCAGTGTGTCCATCGGCGCGTACAACTCGATGTAGTCGCCAGCGCGGGAATTGCCTTCGACGAAATGGAAGCGCCCGGCTTCGTCGACGTCGACGCGGCTGAACAGGTTGAGGGTCATCAGCAAGTCCGACAGACCCAAACCCCACTTGCCCAATTCCACTAACAGGTTGTCGGTGCCGTTGCGGAAGAAGCCGTTGCGCAGTTCCTGATAGCGCCCGGCGCCATACTTTTCCGCGACTTCTTCAGCGCAGAGCACGCCACCGAGGCTGTCGCTCCAGCCGCAGGTGTCGGCGGTGATCGCGGCCAGTACGCGGCCCATGTCCGAGTACAGGCAATGGCCGCTGGTGAGCTTGGCGGTGTGTTGGCATTTGAGGCTGTCGGGCAGGTTCAGGCGTTCGGTTTTTTCATTGGCATTGAGCAGCGTCAGGCTGACGTTGGCTCCGCCGCGCAGGTCGGTCAGGCGCAGCAGTTGGCCGCGCTTCAACACGAATGAACGATGGCCGCCACCGGGCAGCAATTCTTCGGCGAAGGGGGTGAACAGTTGGGTTGAATCAGTCATGTGCAGAATCCTCTAAGCGATACGAAGCGTGCCTGCCAGTGGCATCGGCAAGGCGTCGACGGCGGCACGGGTGGTGCGGCGGTCGCTGTTCAAAGGGATGTCGTAGGTGATGCGCGCGCCATAGGCGCCGGGGGCGTGCGGGTCGACGCGAACCTTGTCGAACACCAGCAGACGCGTGCCGAGGCTGAAACCTTCGGACAGGTCGTGGGTGACCATGAACACCGTCAGTTGGGTCTCGCGCCACAGCTCCAGGAGCAAGGCGTGCATGTCTTTGCGGATACCCGGGTCGAGCGCGCCGAACGGTTCGTCGAGCAGCAATACGCGGGGCTTCATGATCAGCGCCTGAGCAATGGCCAGCCGTTGCTGCATGCCGCCGGACAGTTGCGCCGGGTATTTGTCCAGCGAATGGCCGAGGCCGACTTTGTGCAGCAACACCGAAGCCTGTTCCCGTGCATCACGCTTGGCGCTGCCGAACAGGCGCCCGAGCAATGGCGAACGTGGCAATTCGAGGCCGAGGGCGACGTTGTCCAGCACGGTCAAATGCGGGAACACCGAGTAGCGCTGGAACACCACGCCACGGCTCGAATCCGGTTCACCGGCCAGTGCCTGGCCGTCGAGCAGAATCTCGCCGCGACTGGCGCGTTCCTGGCCGAGCAACAAGCGCAGGAAGGTCGATTTGCCGCAACCGGAGGCGCCGACGAGGGTGCAGAATTCACCCTCGTTGACGTTCAGGTTCAGGCCTTCGAGCACCACTTGATCGGCGTATTGCTGCCAGACGTTTTTCACCGTGATGAAGCTCATGCGCGCGCTCCTTCATACCAAGGGAAAGCACGTTGGGTCAGGCGCTTCAGGCCCCAGTCCATCAGCCAGGCGAGCAGGGTGATCCACACCACGTACGGCAGGATCACGTCCATCGCCAGGTAACGACGCACCAGGAAGATCCGGTAGCCGAGGCCGTCGGTCGAGGCAATGGCTTCGGCGGCAATCAGGAACAACCACGCCGAGCCGAGCATTAGCCGCAACGAGATCAGCAGGCGCGGCAACAGTTGTGGCAGCACCACGCGCAGCATCAAGGTCCAGGTCGAGGCGCCGAGGGTCTGGGCCTTGATCAGCAACTCGACCGGAATCTCCCGGGCGCGCTGTTCCAGATCACGGGCCAGGGCCGGGGTGATGCCGATCACGATCAGCATCACTTTCGACAACTCCCCAAGGCCGAACACGATGAACAGAATCGGCAGGATCGCCAGCGGCGGCACCATCGACAGCACCGTCAGCAATGGCGACAACGGCGCGCCGAACAGCGGCAACGTCCCGGCCGCCATGCCCAGGCACAACCCGGCCAATGCGCTGATCCCGAGGCCGATGGCCAAACGGCGCAGGCTTGAGGCGCTGTCCTGCCAGAGCAGGTATTCGCCGGTACGGGAGTCGGCAACGAAGGCCAGGCGTTTTACCGCGTCGGTCATCTGCACCGCGCTCGGCAGCAGCTTGTCGTTGGGGTTGTCCATCAGCCGCTCGGCCGAGCCCATGAAGTAGGCGAACAGCACCAGGGCGAACGGCAGGATCACCAACAGCAGGCGACTCGGGCGATCCGGGTGGCGATTGATCAGGCGCATGGCCAGCTCCTCGTGATTACAGCTTGGCGTCGGCAGCCATCTGCACGTAAGTCGGGTCGAAGCGCAGCTTGAGGTTGGACTTGTCGCCGCTGGTCACGCCGTTGGCGAACGCCATGCCGACGGCGCTGGTGTCCTTGGCGCCTTCGCCGAGCAAGCCGTGCTGGAACGAAAATTCGGCGACTTTGCGCATGGTTTCCGGCAGTTGCTTGCTGGTGGAGAAGTCCAGGGCCTCTTTGGGCGTGGCGAACAATTTGGTGGTGTCGAGTTGCGCCTGGAAACCTGGCAGGTCGGTGCCGGACGCCTTGGCCATGTGTTCGAGCGCGGCTTTGCTGGCGGCGTTTTTCGCGTTCATCAACTCGACGACTTCGAACCAGGCGCCCGTCAGCGCTTTGCCCAGGGCCGGGTTGTCTTTGAGGGTGGCGCTGTTGACCACCATCATGTCCATGATCTCGCCGGGGATCTGGCTGGAATTGAACACTTCGGTCACGTCAGGCTTGGCCTTGATGTCCGAGAGCATCGGGTTCCAGGTGGTGACGGCGTAGACCTGCTCGGTGTTGAAGGCGGCCGAGATGTCGGCGTCGGAGGTGTTGACCACTTTCAGGTCTTTTTCGGTGAGGTCGACCGAATCCAGCGCGCGGGCCAGCAGGTAGTGGGAAACGGAGAGCTCAACCAGGTTGACGTCCATGCCCTTGAGGTCGGTGATTTTCTTGCCATCACCCTTGAGCACGATACCGTCGTTGCCGTTGGAGAAGTCGCTGACGATCAGCGCGGTGCTGTCGACGCCGCCGGCGGCAGGAATGGTCAGCGCGTCCATGTTGGTCATGGTGCAACCGTCGAACTGGCCGGCGGTGTATTGATTGATCGATTCGACGTAGTCGTTGAGCTGCACCACATCAATCTTGATGCCGTACTTCTTTGCCCATTTGTCGACGATGCCTTGGCTGCCAGCGTATTCCCACGGCATCCAACCAGCGTAAATCGTCCAGCAGACGCTGAAGTGGTCCTTCTGGGCGGCCTGGGACGAGAAACTCACAAAAGCTGCGAACGCAGCGGCGAGCAGGGCGGGTATACGAAGCTGGGACATGGTGGTTCTCCAGTTGATCAGGGGCGGGCAGGAGTCAACGCGGCACCGCGAACGGTGGCTTGTCTCCCGGGCTTTTGTCCCGCCGTGTAACCTCAACTGGAGGTCGCCAACTCTCGGACCAGCCACTCGCACAAGCGAGCCGGAACCCTAGTCAGCCATTGCAAATTGTGGTGCCGCGAACCTGTGATGAACTCCTGCACGCTGTTGCTAAAGCGAGAGACGTGCCAAGTCGGCGCGAGCGCTCTAGCGCGGGGGATGACGCGCGGTAGGGCGCGGGAAGGGCAGGCGGGGTGCCTTTTGATGGTGCGCGGCTGCACCGCAATGGGACGGGCGGGCCGCTGATCTGAAGGTATTGGCGGCGCAGCACTCGACGCTGGTTTTCCAGTCAAACGCTATGTCAGCCGACCGTTGCCGGCTGCTGTCCCGGGTCTTTTCGGAGGCCGTCATGCTGCGTCGAATGGTGTTCTGTGCGTTGCTGGGTTTGGGGTTGTCTGGCTGCTATTACTACGCAGGCTACGACGACGTGTACACCGCACCTTATTACTACCCCGGTTATTACTCGCCCTATTACTACGGTGGCTATTACCCACGCTATTACGGTGGTTATCACTACCGTTACTACGGTGGCCACGGACCGCGCTATTACGGCGGTGGATATCACCGCTGGCACCACTAATCAGCGGGTGAATAGATGAAAAACCTTTCATCGGGCAGATGTTTCAATGTGTTTCAAGAACGCACCAGATTTCGAAATCGATGTCTGATCTTTCGACAGTCACCGAATAATTGACTGTCGCTCGCCAGCGTCGCTGGTGTGGCTCACTCGCGGTCCAGGAGGCCGCCATGAACTGTCGAAAACAGCTCAGCCGAATTCTTCTGATTGCTCTGTCCGGATTATCGCTTGGGGCGTGCGTGCCCTATTCCGATGGAGGAGACAGCTACTACGGTTCCGAGGTCTATACCTCGCCAGCGCCCACCTATTACGCCGGTGGCAGTTCCTACTATTCCGGTGGCGGCGGTTACTACTCGCCACCGCCCCGGTACTACTCACCGCCAGCGCGGTACTACCAGCCCACACCGCGCTATTACTCTCAACCAAGGGTGTATCAACCGGCCCCGCGTTACTACCAATCCCGAGGCGATTACCGGGCCCATCAGAATCAAGGGTGGGACGGGCGTAACCGAGGCGGCTGGAATAATGACTACCGGGGTGGTGGCGGACGCAACAACAACCACGGTGGGCGTGGTGACCACAATGGTCGTGGTGATCACGATGGTCGTGGTGGCCGCCGTTAATTTGAATTAAATACAAAACCTGTGGGAGCGAGCCTGCTCGCGAAGGCGGAATGTCAGTCACTTTATTGCTGAATGACACACCGCCTTCGCGAGCAAGCTCGCTCCCACATTTTTGTTCAGTATTCCGACAAATCCGCCAATGGATGCCGACCTTCCCAAGCCTTCTGAAAGTGCGCATCCACCACCGCATCCGGCACATTATTGATATCCGGCCAATGCCAATGCGGTTTCTGGTCCTTATCAATCAACCGCGCCCGCACCCCCTCGCTGAATTCCGGATGACGGCAGCAGTTGAGGCTCAGGGTGTATTCCATCTGAAAAACCTGAGCCAGCGACATATGGCGGGCCCGAACGATTTGCTCCCAGACCAGATGCGCGGTCAGCGGCGAGCCTTCGCTCATGGTTTTTGCGGCACGGCTCAGTAGCGGATCGGCGCTGTCGCGTTGCAGGCTGATCGCCTTCCAGGCGCAGCTCACGTCACTGACATCCAGCAGTTCATCGATATCCTGGCGCCGCGGCAGCCACTGGGCTTCGGGCATTTGCGCAACGGCTTCCTGCTGCAAGGCCTTGAGCAAACTGTTGAGCTGCATCGGCGTCTGTTCCTGCCAGTTCAGCTGCAGCAACCCTTGGATCAGTTCCTCTTGCTGTTCATCGAGCAGGAAGCGGTCGGCCAGGTCGAGGTCGATTGCATCGCGTCCGTTCATGTGCGCGCCGGTCAGGCCCAGAAACAGGCCGAGTTTGCCGGGCAGTCGCGAGAGGAACCAACTGGCGCCAACGTCCGGGTACAGGCCGATGCTGATCTCGGGCATCGCCAGCCGACTGCTCGGCGTGACAATCCGGATGCTCGTGCCTTGCAACAGCCCCATCCCGCCACCGAGCACATAACCATGGCCCCAGCAGATCAACGGTTTCGGGTAAGTGTGCAGTTTGAAGTCCAGGCGATATTCAGCTGCAAAGAAGTGCGCAGCCAACGGCGGCACTTCCCCGGGATGCGCACGACAGGCTTCCACCAGACTGCGCACTTCACCGCCGGCACAGAAGGCCTTGGCGCCATTGCCGCGCAGTAACACGCAGACGATTTGCGGGTCCTTGGCCCAGGCGTCCATTTGATCGCTCAGGGCGTTGATCATCGGCAAGGACAGGGCATTGAGGGACTTTTCGGCATCGAGGCTGGCGATGCCGATGCGCGCGCCGTCGGTGCCGGTGAGTTCTTCGAAGTGCAGATTCATCGTGACCTCGATCGGGAATTTGAGCGTTCAGTATGATCGCTGTTGAGGAAAGTGCCGGATGTGCGTCAGATCAATTGACAAGCGTGATGGGCTTTCCTAGGGTTCGCCCCATTGTTTTTGCCGGATGTAACCATGACTGCTGACGACCGTATCAAACTCGAACCGAGCTGGAAGGAGGCACTGCGTGCCGAATTCGACCAGCCCTATATGGCGCAGTTGCGTGAATTCCTGCAACAGGAGCGTTCGGCAGGCAAGGAGATCTATCCCCCGGGCCCGATGATCTTCAACGCACTCAACTCCACGCCGCTGGACAAGGTCAAAGTCGTCATCCTCGGTCAGGATCCCTACCACGGCCCGGGCCAGGCCCATGGCTTGTGCTTCTCGGTGCAACCGGGGGTGCCGGCGCCGCCGTCGCTGGTGAACATCTATAAAGAATTGAAGCGCGACCTGAACATCGATATTCCCAACCATGGCTATTTGCAGAGCTGGGCCGACCAGGGCGTGCTGATGCTCAACACCACCATGACGGTCGAGCGCGCCAATGCCAATGCGCACAAGGATAAGGGCTGGCAGTTTTTCACCGACCGGATCATCGAGGTCGTCAGCCAGCAGCAGCCGCATCTGGTGTTCATGCTGTGGGGCGCGCATGCCCAGAGCAAGCAGAAACTGATCGACGCGACCAAGCACCTGGTGCTGACGTCGGTGCATCCGTCGCCGCTGTCCGCGTATCGCGGATTCCTGGGATGCGGGCACTTCAGCCGGACCAACAAGTTTCTTGAGCAGAATGGCGAGACGCCGATTGAGTGGCGGTTGCCGCCGGTTTGATGTGTAGGCAGGTCCGACCCCTTCGCGAGCAGGCTCGCTCCCACAAGGAATACACGAACCCTGTGGGAGCGAGCCTGCTCGCGAAGGCGGCGACTCGGTCTATCGCCTAATCCGGCATCCGGTTCCAATACTTGAACAACGGCTCCGCCAGAAACAGCACAAACAACAACCGCATCACTTGCATCGCCGTCACCAGCGGCACTGACAATTGCAGCGTCTCCGCCGTCAGGCTCATCTCCGCAATCCCGCCGGGCATCATGCCCAAGGTCAGCGAGCGCAGATCCAGATGGGTCAACGCACTCAACCCCAGCGCCGCCGCCGTGGCGATCAACATGGTCAACACCGTGCCGATCAAGGTCCGGCCCATGAACGAAGGCGCACGCCGGAAAAACTGTCGGTTGAAGTGACAGCCCAGGCCGCTGCCGATCAGCCATTGACCAATCTGACTGCCGCCGTGTGGCAAACCGATGTGCAAATCCCAACCGATGCTCACCGCTGCACTCACCAGCAACGGCCCGAACAGCCACGGGTTGGGTTGACGAAGACGCTCCCAGAGCCACGCCGCCAAGGCGCCTGCCGGGAACAAAAGGGCCAGCCACCACCAATTGACGGCTGTCGGATGAGCAACCGGCGCACCATCACCCAACAAATACTTGAACGCCGCCGGCACACACAGCACCACCACCAGCACGCGCAGACTTTGCCCCGCCGCGACACGGCTGAGTACCGCACCGTTGCGCGCGCCGAGGTTGACCATCTCCCCGGAACCGCCCGGCATGCTGGAAAAGAACGCAGTGGCGCGATCTTCGCCGGTACGGCGCATCAACCAGACCCCGACCACGGCCGACAGGCTGGTGACCAATGCACCGAAGAAAATCAAACCGAAATGACTCAGCACCTGCTCCATCACCACCGGGGTGAAGTGCAGGCCGATGCCGATTCCTACAATCCACTGGCCGCACTTGCGGCCGCCAGGGATTTCCGCCAACTGCCACGGCGTCAGGCAGCGCACGAGGATGATCGCCAGCAACGAGCCGACCATCCATGGCAGCGGCCAGCCGACCTGACTGGCAAGGTAGCCGCCCAGCGCGCCGACCAGCGGCGTACCCCACCAGGCGTTGAAGGGTGTTCGATCAGACATCGGCGATAGCGCGTTGGGCGGCCGAACGTTTACGCCAGATTCGCAGGATCGGCATCAACAGCATGATCGCGGTCAGTACCCAGACACCGAAGGTGATCGGGCTCGACCAGAGGATTTCCAGCGCACCGTTGGAGATCGACAGCGCCCGACGCAGGTTTTGCTCCATCAAACCGCCGAGGATGAAGCCCAGCAGCACTGGCGACAACGGGAAGTCGAGCTTGCGCAGGAGGTAGCCGAAGATGCCGATGCCGATCATCAGGAACAGGTCAAACGTGGTGGCGTGCACCGCGTAGACGCCGATCCCGGTGATGATTGCGATCACTGGCACCAGTGCCCAGTTCGGCACGGCGAGGATGCGGGTGAAGATGCGGATCATCGGGATGTTGAGGATCACCAGCATGATGTTGGCGATGAACAACGAGGCGATCAGGCCCCAGACGATGTCGGGTTGCTGTTGGAACAGCAGGGGGCCCGGTGTGATGTTGTACAGCGACAGGGCGCCGATCATCACCGCCGTGGTGCCCGAACCCGGAACACCGAGGGTCAGCATCGGCACCAGTGCGCCGCACGCTGCGCCGCCGATAGCGGTTTCCGGTGCCGCCAGGCCACGCATGTCGCCCTGGCCGAAGGTGCCTTTGGCGCCGGCGATGCGTTTTTCGGTCATGTAGGCCACGGCGCTGGCGAGGGTCGCACCGGCGCCCGGCAACACGCCCATGATGAAGCCCAGCACGCCGCAACGAATGTTCACCACGAACACTGCCGAGGCTTCCTTGAAGTTGAACATCATGCGGCCGGTGGCTTTTACCGCTTCCTGACCGTGATGGGTTTTTTCCAGCAGCAGGAGAATTTCACTGATGGAGAACAGACCCAGCACCAGCACCACGAATTGAATGCCGTCGGTCAGGTGGATGTTGTCCCCGGTAAAGCGATACACGCCGCTGTTGGCGTCGATGCCCACGGTCGACAAAAACAGGCCGATCAGCGCTGCAATAAACGTCTTCAGCGGTCGGTCACCGGCCATGCCGCCCAGGCAGACAATCGCGAAAACCATCAACACGAAATATTCCGCCGGACCAAAGGCAATCGCCCATTTCGCCAGCAGCGGGGCGAACAGCACCATGCCGCAAGTAGCGATGAACGCACCGATGAACGAGCTCCATGCCGACAACGACAGCGCGACACCGGCCAGGCCTTTGCGGGCCATCGGGTAACCGTCGAGGGTGGTCATGACGGTGGAGGCTTCACCGGGAATGTTCAGCAGGATCGAGCTGATTCGCCCGCCGTATTCGCAACCCAGGTACACCGCCGCCAGCAGGATCAATGCCGATTCCGGTGGCAGACCCAAGGCGAACGCGATCGGGATCAACAGTGCCACGCCGTTGATCGGGCCCAGGCCCGGCAACAGGCCGACCACGGTGCCGATCAGGGTGCCGCACAAAGCAGTCACCAGGTTGTACGGGCTCAGCGCGACGCCGAAACCCTGACCCAAATAGCCAAGCGTATCCATATCAGTTCTCCAGAATATCGAGCACGCCCAAGGGCAGCGGGACGTCCATCAACTTGTCGAACAGCAGGTAAAGGCCGACGGCCATTAGCGTGATGATCACAATGCTGGGCACCCAGCGACCGCCGTACAGGCGCGCCATCGGAATGCCGATCAGGATGCTGGCGACGATGAAACCCAAGGGTTCGAAGGTGCCGGCAAACACCAGCAACAGCACCACGCACATGCCGATTTTGTTCAGGGTTTCGCGGTCCATCGGTGGTTCGTCAGCGTCGTGCTTGATCGCCGCAGGGCGAAACACCATGTACAACAGCGCCAGGCCCATCAGCCCGAGCATCAGCAGCGGAAAGGCTCGCGGCCCCACCGGTTCGTAGGAAAAAGCCGCTTGATACGGCCACGCCATCAGCGCCAGGCCAACACAGGCCAGCAACAGCACCGAAGCAAAAATGCGTTGTAAGAGCATGGGAAACTCCTGTGCCGCAGCCCCGCGAAACGAGGCCGCAGCCGCTAGACAGAGGCGATCACTGAATCAGGCCGAACTCTTTGGCCAGCACTTTGTAGTCCGCAACCTGCTTCTTCACGTAGGTGTCCAGCTCCGGGCCGGTCATGGCGAACGGGAACAGTTCACGCTGATCGCGCAGCTTGGCAAAGTCTTCGGACGCCAGCAGCTTGTCGAAAGCGTCTTTCCACCAGGCGTAGTCTTCGTCGCTGACCTTTGGCCCGAGGTAGAAACCGCGAACCACCGGCCAGACGATGTCGTAGCCTTGCTCTTTGGCGGTCGGGATGTCTTTCATTTCCGGCTCGTCCAGGCGCTTCTCGGCGAACACGGCCAGCAAGCGCATGTCGCCGCTCTGGATGTGCGGCATGGAGTCGGAGATGTCGGTGCTGCCGACCTGGATGTGGCCGCCGAGCAGGGCGGTGGCGATTTCACCGCCGCCTTCGAGGGCGACGTAGCGCAGGTCGCGCGGGTTGATGCCGGCAGCCTTGGCGATCAATGCGGTTTGCATCCAGTCTTGGCTGCCGACGGTGCCGCCGGAACCGATCACCACTTTGCTCGGGTCTTTCTTCAAGGCTTGAACGAGATCATCCAGGGTCTTGTAGGGCGAATCGCTTTTCACAGCGATGGCGCCGTAACTGGTACCGACGGCGGCCAGCCAGCGCACGTTGGTTTCATCGAAACGGCCGAACTTGCCTTGCGCCAGGTTCAGCAACGAACCGCTGGACCACGCCACCAGCGTGCCGGCGTCGGCAGGGCGTTGAGCGACCACTGCGTTGTAGGCCACAGCGCCAACACCGCCGGGCATGTAGGTCACGCGCATCGGTTTGGTCAGCAGCTTTTCGTTGACCAGCGCGCTCTGCGCCAGTTTGCAGGTGAGGTCGAAACCACCACCCGGGGAGGCCGGGGCGATGCATTCCGGACGTTTGGGTTCGGCCATCAATTGACCGGCGAACAGCATGCAGCTGGCGGCGAGGGCGAAACGGCGCAGTGATCGATTCATTATTGTCTCCACGGGAGTTTTTGTTTTTGGGGATGTTTCAGGTGCGGCGGTTTCGCGTCGTGCAGCCGACAACGGCGCTGGCAAGCATAAACGACGGGATTCTGAAGGAAAGGTGGGGCGGGTAAGCCTGAAGCTGTATGGACAGCATGGTGCAGTACCTCGTTTTATTGTTCTTATTGGCGAAAACGCGTCATGGCGTTTTTCGGGAGCTACATTTCAAAGCACGATTGGAGGGTCGGCAGTCGAAACCCTCCGTGGGGCGACTCTAACGGCCCAACCTTTCACTAACCTTTCAGCAGGCTTTCACGGTTTTCGGGCTTCACAGCAGCGGATGCGGCTGTAAACTCCGCGCCAAAGAATGGCGTCGACCATCCCCTGAATGAGGTAAAGATCCATGCGCGTTCTGCTCGTCGAAGACCATTTGCAGCTGGCCGAAAGTGTCGCCCAGGCGCTCAAGAGCACCGGGTTGACCGTGGACGTGCTGCACGATGGCGTGGCCGCAGACCTGGCCTTGAGCAGCGAGGAATACGCCATGGCCATTCTCGACGTCGGCCTGCCGCGCATGGACGGTTTTGAAGTGCTCGCGCGCTTGCGTTCCCGGGGGAAGAACCTGCCGGTGCTGATGCTGACCGCGCGCAGCGACGTCAAGGATCGGGTGCATGGCCTGAACCTTGGCGCTGATGATTACCTCGCCAAACCCTTTGAACTGACCGAGCTCGAAGCGCGGGTCAAAGCCTTGTTGCGCCGCAGTGTGCTGGGCGGTGAACGTCAGCAGCGCTGCGGCGTGCTGGCCTATGATCTGGATACCCGACGCTTCACCCTCGGCGAAGAATTGCTGACCCTGACCTCACGCGAACAGGCGGTTCTTGAGGCACTGATCGCCCGGCCCGGGCGAGTGATGAGCAAAGAACAACTGGCCTCCCAGGTGTTCGGCCTGGATGAAGAAGCCAGCCCCGATGCCATCGAAATCTACGTGCATCGCTTGCGCAAAAAGCTCGATGGTCAACCGGTCGCGATCGTGACCTTCCGCGGCCTTGGTTACTTGCTGGAAAGCCGCGATGCATAAGCCCAGCAGCCTGCGCTGGCGGTTGCTGTGGAACCTCGCGCTGTTGCTGGTGGTGTTAATGCTGGCCAGTGGCTTGAGCGCGTACTGGAATGGTCGCGAAGCCGCCGACACCGCCTATGACCGCACCCTGCTGGCATCGGCGCGAACCATTGCGGCGGGTGTCACCCAGCGTGACGGCACGCTCAGTGCCGACGTGCCTTACGTCGCGCTGGATACGTTTGCCTACGACAGTGAGGGGCGAATTTTTTACCTGGTCAATGACATCCACCAGAATCTGATTTCCGGTTACGAAAACCTCCCCGCGCCACCGCCGGGAACGCCGCGTACCGATGACTACCCGGCGCTCGCACGGTTTTACAACGCCACGTATCGCGGGCAGAACGTGCGGGTGGTCAGCCTGCTCAAGCCGGTCAGCGAGCCGAACATGAATGGCATGGCGGAAATTCGCGTGGCGGAAACCGATGAGGCACGGGTCAGCATGGCGCGCAGTCTGGCGGCGGACACGCTGCTGCGGTTGGGCATGCTGGCGATCGGTGCGTTGTTGCTGGTGTGGTTCGCGGTGAGTGCGGCGTTGCGTCCGCTGGAGCGCTTGCGCACCGCGGTGGAAGAGCGCCAGTCGGATGATCTGCGGCCATTGCCGTTGGTGGAAGTGCAGCACGAGTTGTGGCCGCTGGTACGGGCGCTCAATCACTTTACCGAGCGGTTGCGCGGGCAGTTCGAGCGCCAGGCGCAGTTCATCGCCGATGCTGCCCATGAACTGCGTACGCCACTGGCAGCGCTCAAGGCGCGGCTGGAACTTGGCCTGCGGGCGAGTGAACCCGAAACCTGGCGCAGTACCCTGGAAACTGCAGCCCAGGGCACGGACAGATTGACCCACCTGGCCAATCAATTGCTGTCGCTGGCACGGGTCGAAAACGGTGCCCGGGCCATTGCCGAGGGCGGCGCGCAGTTGCTGGATTTGAGTCAGTTGGCCCGCGAGTTGGGCATGGCCATGGCGCCACTGGCTCACGCGCGCGGCGTGGCCCTGGCGCTGGAAGCGGACGAACCGGTGTGGCTGCGTGGTGAGCCGACGCTGCTGAACGAACTGCTGAGTAATCTGGTGGATAACGCGTTGGCCCATACACCGTCGGGCGGCAATGTGATTCTGCGGGTCACGGCACCGGCGGTGCTGGAGGTCGAGGATGACGGGCCGGGAATTCCGGTGGATGAGCGGGACCGGGTGTTTGAGCGCTTTTATCGGCGCAATCAACAGGTCGCCGGGTCGGGGCTGGGGCTGGCGATTGTGGGCGAGATCTGCCGCGCGCATCTGGCGCAGATCAGTCTGCATGATGGTGAGACGAAGGGGTTGAAGGTGCGGGTGAGCTTTATTGCGGGGTAGTTTTGTATTGGCTGGGCTGGCCCCTTCGCGAGCAGGCTCGCTCCCACAGGGGATCTTCGGTGTGACAGAGATCTATTGTGGGAGCGAGCCTGCTCGCGAAGGGCGCGACGCGGTCTGAATCAATAAAACATCGACCGCGACTCTTCCAGATCCTTGATCACCACATCGTTTTCCAGATCAATCCCAAGCTTCTTGAAGGAAGGCACGCTGGTCAGGTCGAAACGGGCCAGCGGGTGGTCGCTGTCCTTGTGGCAATACAGACTGGCCACTTGCACCAGATCCACATAATCAATCCGCTCGGACTCACGCTTGAAGTCCAGGTATTGCCCCGGCACCTTCACCAGTTTCTCCGGAAACTCCCAGACCCTGAGCAGTTTGTCGCCGATCAGGGGGTGAATGTGGTCGATCACATGGTTGAGGCTGATCGGGTCGGACAGCAGTTCATAGTGATCTTCGGCGTAGGTCAGAATCGGCAACACGCCAATCTGATGCACCAGCCCACCGAGGGCTGCCTGATCGGGTTTGAGTTGTGTGTAGCTGCGGCATAGCGCATAGCTGACCCCGGCGATTTCCAGGCTTTTGCGCCAGACATCGCGCATCTTCTGCTGCACCACCTCGGAGCGGGCGTGGAAAATCTGTTCCATCACCAGGCCGATTGCCAGGTTGCTGCTGTAGTTGACGCCCAGGCGCGTGATCGCCGTGTGCAGGTCGTTGACTTCTTGAGTCGCGCGCAGCAGTGGGCTATTGACCACTTTGATCAGGCGCGCCGATAACGCCGTATCGCGGCCGATCACTTTGCTCAGGGTGCTGACACTGATTTCCGGGTCTTCGGCGGCCTTGCGAATCTGCATGGCCACTTCCGGTAATGTTGGCAGAACCAGGTCATCGTTATCGATGGCCTCAACCAAATCCTGTTGGACCTTTTCCGCCAGATCGCTCATTTCGTTTCTCTAGGTGTTGCCACAAATGCTGCGGTTAACGCTGGATCTCGCGATCGCGGTCCAGTGAGTAAGGCAGGTCGAGCAAGTTCAGGGCTGGTCCTTCGAGAGTGCCGAGATGAATGTCGCCACCCTCGGCTGCTTCGGCTTGCAGCACGGCCAGGAGTTCAATGTTTTGTTGCGCGTTGGCAGCCAGCACCACTTCGCCGATGGAACTGCCATGGCTCGGGGAAAACAGCGGTGTGCCAGGGGCGGGTAGTTCGCCGGCGTCCAGGGTCAGACGGTACAGCCGGCGCTTGAGTTTGCCCAGGTACTGCATGCGCGCGACGATTTCCTGGCCGGTGTAGCAGCCTTTCTTGAAGCTCACGCCACCGACGGCTTGCAGGTTGAGCATCTGTGGAATGAACAGTTCGCGTGTCTCTGGCATGACCTGACCGATCCCTGCGCGGATCTGGCCCAGCAGCCATTGATTCAGACTGCCTTCGGCCAGCAGGGCGGACAGCTTGCCCTTGATGGCGTCGGCCTGATCGGCGGCGACCCACAGTTCAGCGCGATCAGGTGAGACACGGATGGCGATCAGGCCTTCGTGACGCACGACACTGTCGGTGTCAGCCGGCAACGCCAGACCAAGGCTGCTCAGCGCGGCATCGCCATGATCGACGCCGAAGCGGACCCAGGCAGCGCTTTCGTCGGTCAATTTGGATTTGGAGAACACCGCGTACTTCTTCAGGTCCGCCAGTTGCGCTTCCAGCAGTTCGGTGGCCATGGCCATTACCACTCCGTCGCCTTCCAGCAGGATGCGGAAACTCGACTGCATCCGGCCTTTTTGCGTGCAGCGGGCGCCAAGGCTGGCCTGGGTTTCACTCAGGTAATTGAGGTTGCAGGTCAATTGGCCTTGCAGGAATTTGCCGGCATCCGCGCCGCGGACCGCAAGAACGCCTTCGTGAGACAGGGTGCAGAAAAAAGCAGAATCGGCCATGGGTCATCGCAGGATAAAGAGTCTGGGGGACATCATAAGGGGGCGCCCGTGAAATGGGTAGTTCACAAAAGGTCGGCAGTGCCCGACCAAAGCCGACTGTTCGACGAGGCGCGGGGCTGTATACTTGCCGCCTATTTGAGGAGCGCTCCATGGTCGAAGATGTTGAACTGAATCGCCTCTACTGGCACAGCCGCCGCGGCATGCTTGAGCTGGACGTGTTGCTGGTGCCGTTTGTTAAAGAAGTCTACCCGCACCTCAATGATGTCGACCGCGATTGCTACCGCAAGCTGCTTGAGTGCGAAGACCAGGACATGTTTGGCTGGTTCATGGAACGCGCCGAATCGGAAGATCCGGAGCTTCAGCGCATGGTTCGCATGATCCTGGACCGTGTCCAGCCCAAGTAATACGTTCGAATGCCGCTGGCATGCCTCACGGCAGTTGCTGGCGGCGTATCTCCTGGCCCAGCTGTTCGCGCTGGGTTCGTTATTTCTTCTGTCTATACCGGTCTGGGCCAGTGTGCTCGGCGCTTTTTGCTGTCTGGCGCATGGCGTTTGGGTATTGCCCCGTCAGATTCTGCTGACACACCCGCAGGCATATCGCGGCTTGCGTCGCGATGCCGAGGGCTGGCAGTTGTGGAATCAGGCGCGGGGCTGGCAACCGGTGCAGCTGCGACCGGACAGCCTGGCGCTGCCCTTGATCGTGGTGCTGCGGTTTCGCTTGCGCGGCGAACGGCGGGTCCAGTCGATTTGCGTGCCCCGCGACTCGCAGGCGGCGGATATGCACCGACGCCTGCGGGTTCGACTGACGTTCAGTCGACGTAGGTGGGCGGCACCAGAATAGTGTCCAAGGCAACCGGGAGCATATCCGGGTAGTCGAGGGTGTAATGCAGGCCCCGGCTTTCCTTGCGCTCCATGGCGGACTGGATCATCAGTTCTGCCACTTGAGCCAGGTTACGCAATTCGATCAAATCGCGGCTGACTTTATAGTTGCTGTAGAACTCGTCGATCTCGTCCAGCAGCAGCCGCACGCGGTGTTGCGCTCGCTGCAAGCGTTTGTTGGTACGCACGATGCCGACGTAGTCCCACATGAATCGGCGCAGTTCATCCCAGTTGTGCGCAATGATCACGTCCTCGTCGGAATCGGTGACCTGGCTCGCATCCCAGATGGGCAGGGCGGCTGGAATCGACACGTGCGGCAACTGTTCAAGAATGTCCGCCGCCGCCGAACGGGCGTAAACGAAGCATTCCAGCAGCGAATTACTGGCCATGCGGTTGGCGCCGTGCAGGCCGGTGAAGCTGGTTTCGCCAATGGCATACAACCCCGGCACGTCGGTGCGACCGCTTTGATCGACCATCACGCCGCCACAGGTGTAGTGCGCCGCCGGAACCACCGGGATCGGCTGCTTGGTGATGTCGATGGAAAACTCGAGGCAGCGTTCATATACGGTCGGAAAGTGCGTCTTGATGAACGCTTCGGGCTTGTGGCTGATGTCCAGATAGACGCAATCGACACCCAGGCGCTTCATTTCATGGTCGATGGCCCGGGCAACGATGTCCCGTGGTGCCAGTTCTGCGCGCGGATCGAAGCGCTGCATGAAACGTTCGCCGTTAGGCAGCTTCAGATGCGCACCTTCGCCGCGCAGGGCTTCGGTGATCAGGAAGCTTTTTGCCTGCGGGTGGTAAAGGCAGGTGGGGTGGAACTGGTTGAACTCCAGGTTCGCCACCCTGCAACCGGAACGCCAGGCCATGGCAATGCCATCTCCGCAGGCGCCGTCGGGGTTGCTGGTATAGAGGTAGACTTTGGCCGCGCCACCGGACGCAAGGATGACGAACCGTGCGCCGTAGGTGTCGACTTCGCCGGTCCCGCGATTGAGTACGTAGGCGCCGAGGCAGCGGTCGCCTTCGAGGCCGAGGCGTTTTTCGGTGATCAGGTCCACTGCGACGCGCTGTTCCAGCAGTTCGATGTTGGGCCGTTGCCGGGCCTGGAACAGCAGCGTTCTGAATATCGCGGCACCGGTGGCATCGGCAGCATGGATGATGCGCCGATGGCTGTGGCCGCCTTCGCGGGTCAGGTGAAATTCGAACCCGCCATCTTCGGTACCGGATTGTTCATCGCGGGTAAACGGCACGCCTTGGTCGATCAGCCATTGAATCGCCTCTTTACTGTGCTCGACGGTAAAGCGCACGGCGTCTTCATGGCACAGGCCACCGCCGGCGTTGAGGGTGTCATCGACGTGGGACTCAACGGTGTCGGAGTCATCCAGCACGGCAGCGACGCCGCCCTGGGCCCAGAATGTCGAGCCGTTGGCGAGGTCGCCTTTGCTCAGTACCGCGATGCGCAAGTGACCGGGCAGGGTCAGCGCAAGACTCAAACCGGCAGCGCCGCTGCCAATCACCAGAACATCGTGTTGAAACTGTTGGCTCATTTCAGGATTCCGCTCAAAGCGACCCGGGTCGGGGTTGGCGCAAGACTGCTGGAACGGCGAGTCAAGTCGGCCACACAGCCCACTAGTATATAGAGGGGGGGAGCGGCACAATACCCGAGCGCATATGGCATTGTGAAACTACTGTGACGGGAAATACTCGACGCTTCGTCGGATGGTTTTTTGACCGAATCGACGACAAGACGACTGTATCGTCGATTTAACAGTATTTTTCCATTCACGGTTGCACAATGTCGGCACCGTCTGGTTATAAATAATGGAACTTTTGCCAAAGGCCCAAGATCAATAGACGGTTGCCTGATTCAAGGAACAGTGTCGGCTTCAGGGCAGGATCTGCAGTTTGATCCTTGCTGGCGAATCCGACGACAAGATTATTCGCGCAGCCGGGTAACCCGCGCTGCGCTTTTCGTGCGTGCCAAATCAGAGCCCGCAGGAAACTTGCTTGGAGGGGGAGAACTTTTGCGAAAAGCCCGAGTCTATGTTTGCAAGTCTGGTCGTTTAGTTATGCAAGCTTCCTCCGAGCTTATCGAGGAGTGTTCATGCTAACCCAGGAAGAGGATCAGCAGCTGGTCGAGCGCGTTCAACGTGGCGACAAGCGAGCTTTCGATCTGCTAGTGCTGAAATACCAGCACAAAATTCTCGGGTTGATCGTGCGTTTCGTGCACGACACCCATGAAGCCCAGGATGTGGCGCAGGAAGCCTTTATCAAGGCGTACCGAGCCCTTGGAAATTTTCGCGGAGACAGCGCGTTTTATACGTGGCTTTACCGCATCGCCATTAACACGGCGAAAAACTATCTGGTTTCACGCGGCCGTCGGCCGCCGGATAGCGATGTCAGTTCCGAGGATGCAGAGTTCTACGATGGCGATCATGGCCTCAAGGATCTCGAGTCGCCAGAACGTGCATTGCTGCGGGATGAGATCGAAGGCACCGTCCATCGGACCATCCAGCAACTGCCAGAAGATTTACGTACGGCTTTAACTTTACGTGAATTCGATGGTCTGAGTTACGAGGACATTGCGGCCGTCATGCAATGTCCGGTGGGTACCGTGCGCTCCCGGATTTTCCGCGCTCGGGAGGCCATCGATAAAGCCCTGCAGCCGTTGTTGCAGGAAAACTGAGACAGCGGCGACAGCCAAGAGAGGAACGCCATGAGTCGTGAAGCCCTGCAGGAATCGCTGTCCGCAGTGATGGATAACGAAGCGGACGAACTGGAATTGCGTCGGGTATTAAATGCCTTTGACGATGTTGAAACCCGTGAAACCTGGGCCCGTTACCAAATCGCTCGGGCAGTCATGCACAAGGACTTGCTGCTTCCACGCCTGGATATCGCTGCGGCAGTGTCTGCTGCGTTGGCCGACGAAGCCGTACCGGCAAAAGCCTCCCGTGGTCCATGGCGCAGCCTGGGTCGCCTGGCAGTAGCCGCCTCGGTAACACTGGCTGTACTGGCCGGCGTTCGTTTGTACAACCAGGACGAGATCGCTGGTGTCGAACTGGCTCAGCAATCCAATCAACCGGGTCTGGCCGTTCCTCAGGTCAAAGGTCCAGCTGTATTGGCAGGCTACAATGAGAGTTCGGATGCCACTGGCCCTATGGCCAACGGTGTATTGCAAGGTCAGCCAGGCTGGCACGATCAGCGTCTGCCAAGCTACTTGCGCCAACATGCTCAGCAAGCTGCGCTGAAAGGCACTGAAAGTGCTCTGCCTTACGCTCGTGCAGCAAGCCTGGAAAACCGCTAAGGAGGATCATGCGCGCCATACCTCTACTTTCGCTTCTGCTCGCAGGCTGGTTTGTCGTACCAGCCCACGCTGATGAAGCCCAGGACTGGTTGACCCGTCTGGGCCAGGCCGAGCAACAGCAAAGCTTTTTCGGTACATTCGTTTACGAGCGTAACGGTAGTTTTTCTACCCATAACATCTGGCATCGCGTCCAGGATGGCAAAGTCCGAGAGCGTTTACTCCAGCTCGACGGCTCCGCACAGGAAGTCGTGCGCGTTGATGGGCATACTCAATGCGTCAGCGGCACCCTGATAGCAGGACTGGGTGACTCACCCAATTCCGCTGCTCGTGCACTGGATCCACAGAAGTTAAAGAATTGGTATGACCTTGCCGTCATCGGCAAGTCGCGTGTGGCTGGGCGTGCGGCAGTGATTGTTTCGCTGACGCCACGTGATCAGCATCGATACGGTTTTGAGCTCCATCTGGACAAAGAAACCGGCCTGCCGCTCAAGTCATTGCTGCTTAATGACAAAGGGCAGTTGCTGGAGCGATTCCAGTTCACCCAACTGGACACCGCTGACGTGCCGTCTGACAAGGACTTGCAGGCGGGCGAAGATTGCAAGGCTGTCACCCTAGACAGCGACAAGGCTTCCGCCGTCAAGGCTGCACAGGTTTGGCATTCGGACTGGTTACCACCCGGTTTCGAGTTGACCAGCAGCAGCGCTCGCAAGGACCCGGAGACCAAAACGCAGGTCAACAGTCTGATGTATGACGACGGCCTGGCGCGTTTCTCGGTGTTCCTTGAGCCATTGAATGGCGCAACCGTGACGGACACCCGCACACAGTTGGGCCCCACCGTTGCGGTATCCCGCCGTCTGACCACGCCTCAGGGCGAAATGATGGTGACGGTGGTCGGTGAGATCCCGATAGGCACCGCTGAACGGATTGCGCTGTCCATGCGCACCGATGCCACTGCAACCAAGTAGTGAGCCATTGTCGAAATGTTTGGTGAGCATTTCAATTTGCAAAAAATCCTGAATGTTTCTATAGGTCAGAGCCTCACGGCTCTGGCCTTGTTTTGTTGTTCCCGGAACAAAAATACCGGCGTATTGTTCCCGGTGTTCCTTGCTCCATATCGCTTAACCATGCTCGTCGTAACGGGAGCCGTATGTCGATACCACGCTTGAAGTCTTACCTTTCCATTTTTGCCACCGTGCTGGTGCTCGGTCAGGCGGTCACTGCGCAAGCGGTTGAGCTGCCTGATTTCACCCAGTTGGTCGAGCAGGCCTCGCCTGCCGTGGTGAACATCAGTACCACCCAGAAACTGCCGGACCGCAAAGTGTCCGGGCAAATGCCCGACCTTGAAGGCCTGCCGCCAGCGCTGCGCGAGTTCTTCGAGCGGGGCATGCCTCAACCGCGTTCGCCGCGTGGTGATCGCCAGCGTGAAGCCCAGTCCCTGGGTTCGGGGTTCATCATTTCTCCTGATGGCTACATCCTGACCAACAACCATGTGATTGCCGATGCCGATGAAATCCTCGTGCGTCTGGCTGATCGCAGTGAGCTGAAAGCCAAACTGGTCGGTACTGATCCACGTTCCGACGTGGCGCTGCTGAAGATCGAAGGCAAGGACCTGCCAGTGCTTAAACTCGGCAAATCCCAGGACCTGAAAGCCGGCCAGTGGGTGGTTGCCATCGGTTCGCCGTTCGGTTTCGACCATACTGTGACGCAAGGCATCGTCAGCGCCATCGGGCGTAGCCTGCCAAATGAAAACTATGTGCCGTTCATCCAGACCGACGTGCCGATCAACCCGGGTAACTCGGGTGGTCCGCTGTTCAACCTGAATGGCGAAGTGGTCGGGATCAACTCGCAGATCTACACCCGCTCCGGGGGCTTCATGGGCGTATCGTTCGCGATCCCTATCGATGTTGCCATGGACGTTTCCAATCAGCTCAAAGACGGTGGCAAAGTCAGCCGTGGCTGGTTGGGTGTGGTGATTCAGGAAGTGAACAAGGACCTGGCCGAATCGTTTGGTCTTGAGAAACCGGCCGGTGCGCTGGTTGCTCAGATCCAGGACGACGGTCCGGCTGCCAAGGGTGGCCTGCAAGTTGGCGACGTGATTCTGAGCATGAACGGTCAGCCGATCGTCATGTCTGCCGATTTGCCACACCTGGTAGGCGCACTGAAAGCGGGCGCCAAGGCCAATCTTGAAGTGATTCGCGAAGGCAAACGCAAGAACGTCGAACTGACGGTCGGCGCGATTCCTGACGAAGGCAAAGAGCTGGATGCAATGCCTAAGTCCGGCGTTGAAATCAGCAGCAATCGTTTGGGTGTCTCCGTTGCCGAACTGTCCGATGAACAGAAGAAAACCTACGACCTCAAAGGTGGTGTGGTGATCAAGGAAGTTCAGGACGGCCCTGCCTCGCTGATTGGCTTGCAACCAGGTGACATCATCACTCACCTGAACAACCAGGCTATCGGCTCCAGCAAGGAGTTCACCGAGATTGCCAAGGCGCTGCCGAAGAACCGTTCGGTCTCGATGCGCGTTCTGCGTTCGGGTCGTGCCAGCTTCATCACCTTCAAACTGGCTGAATAAACCGGTTGTTGGCTGAATAAAAAACCGCCTCGAAAGAGGCGGTTTTTTTGTGCGCGCAATTTACAACTGAACCGTCAGCCCATCATGTCCTTGATCATGCGTTCCTGCTCCATCAGTTCACGCTGACGTGCATCGATACGCGAAGACAACGGGAAGTTGCTGCCAGCCTTACGCTTGGCGAAATCCAGTTGCTGAATGGCCTGACGATAGTCGCCGACCAACGCAAAGTACTCTGCGCGAGCCTGATGCAGGCCGATGATGTTGCCCGACAGGCCACGAGTCTCGGCCACCTGATACCACACGTCCGGATCGTCCGGGCGCGACTTGAGCAGGCCTTCCAGTGCTTTTTCGGCATCGGCGGTGCGGTTCTGTTTCAGCAGCAGATCGACACGCACCTGATTAAGCGGATAGTTGCCGGGGTATTGCGTGAGCAACCGGTCGACGCGTGATTGAGCATCCGGCAGGCGATTGTTGGTGATGTCCAGATCGACTTCCGCCAGGTTATAGATGATCTCGTTCGGCGCCTTGGCCAGCAGCGGCTTGAGGTTCTCCCGAGCTTCATTCAACTGGCCACCCTTGATCTGGGCGATAGCCAGGCCATAACGTGCGACGTCGTTTTTCGGGTTTTCTTCGAGCAAGGCACGGAAGCGCTTGGCGCCCAGGCCCGGGGTTTCTTCGTAGAATAACTGGACGCGCGCGCGAATCAGCTGATAACGCAGGGTGTCTTCGATGCCGCCTTGCGGAGCCTGTTCGGCGCGGTTGCGGGTGTCGGCGATACGCGATTCGGTAACCGGGTGAGTCAGCAGGAATTCCGGCGGCTTGGCGTCAAAGCGGTACTGGCGCCCCAGGCGCTCGAACATGGTCGGCATCGAGCGTGGGTCGTAACCGGCTTTTTCCAGATTGACGATGCCGATGCGGTCGGCTTCCTGCTCGTTTTGACGCGAGAAGCGTCGCTGTTCCTGAATCGCCGCCGCTTGCGTACCCGCAATGGCTGCGATCCCGGCGTCGCCGGCACCGGCTGCCGCAATCACGATCCCGGCCAGCAGGGCGGCCATCATCGGCACTTGCATGCGCTGCTGCGCTTCAATGCCACGGGCAAAGTGGCGTTGCGACAAGTGAGCCAATTCGTGAGCCAGTACCGAGGCGTATTCGCCCTCGGTTTGCGCATTGAGGAACAAGCCGCCGTTGACCCCGACAATCCCGCCCGGCGCCGCAAAGGCGTTGAGCTGTGGGCTGTTGATCAGGATGAACTCCAGGCGCCGGTCATTGACCTGGCTGGTTTCCACCAGTCGGTAAACGCTGGATTCGACGTAGTCCTTGAGCTGCGGATCGTTGAGCTGCGCAACCTGGCTGCGCAACAGCGCCAGCCAGGCACGGCCCAACTGGTATTCCTGTTGCGGCGAGACGATGGCAGAACTGGCGTCGCCGAGTGACGGCAGGTCGTCGGCAAAGCCCGGTGAGGCGAGCAGGCAAGCGAGCGTCAGCAGGGTAGGGCGCAAAAAAGTCATGCACAAAGCCTTAGTCGACAAAGACCTTACTGTAGCCGGACACTTGGCTTGCGACCAGATATTCTAGGCAACTCAACCACCAGACCCGGAGTGAAACAATGACCGACGCTGTAGAGCATGACGTCGAACTGGACGCCAGCGGCCTGAATTGTCCGTTGCCGTTGCTCAAGGCCAAGCTGGAGCTCAATCGCCTGGCCAGTGGCGCGGTGCTCAAGGTGATCGCCACGGACGCGGGGTCTCAACGCGACTTCCGCACCTTTGCCCGATTGGCCGGTCATACGCTGCTTCGTGAAGAAGATGAGGCGGGTGTCTACCGCTACTGGCTGAAAAAAGCCTGAAACCTGCTGCGTTCGTTTCTAAGGAATATTGATGTTCAAGGTGTTACGCGACTGGATTCAGCGCTACTTTTCCGATGAAGAAGCCGTGGTGCTGGCGGTGCTGCTGGTGCTGGCATTCACCGCCGTGCTCACCTTGGGCGGCATGCTCGCGCCGGTACTGGCCGGGATGGTGCTGGCGTACCTCATGCAGGGCCTGGTGGCCACCCTCGAACGCTTGCGCATGCCCGGTGGCGTCGCCGTGGGGTTGGTCTTCGCGCTGTTCATGGGGGCACTGCTGGTCTTCATGATTGTGTTGGTGCCGCTGCTGTGGCATCAGCTCATTACGTTGTTCAACGAGTTGCCGGGCATGCTCGCCAAGTGGCAGTCGCTGTTATTGCTGCTGCCCGAGCGCTATCCGCATCTGGTGTCCGATGAACAGGTATTGCAGGCCATCGAAGTGGCGCGGGGCGAGATCGGTAAATTCGGCCAGTGGGCGCTGACGTTCTCGCTGTCGAGTCTGCCGCTGCTGGTGAACATCATGATCTACCTGGTTCTGGTGCCGATCCTGGTGTTTTTCTTCCTCAAGGACCGGGAGATGATCGGCCAGTGGGTGCGCGGCTACCTGCCCCGTGAACGGGCGTTGATCACCCGCGTCGCTCATGAAATGAACCGGCAGATCGCCAATTACATTCGCGGCAAGGTCATCGAGATCTTCATCTGCGGTGGTGTCACCTACATCGGATTCGTCGTGCTGGGGCTTAACTACGCCGCGCTGCTGGCCTTGCTGGTGGGCGTGTCGGTGGTGGTGCCTTACGTCGGTGCCGTGGTGGTGACCGTGCCGGTGATGCTGATTGCGCTGTTCCAGTGGGGGTGGAGCGATCAGTTCATCTATTTGATGGCGGTCTACGGGATCATTCAGACGCTGGACGGCAACGTGCTGGTGCCGTTGCTGTTTTCGGAGGCGGTCAACTTGCACCCGGTCGCGATTATTTGCGCGGTGCTGTTGTTTGGCGGGTTGTGGGGATTTTGGGGTGTGTTCTTTGCGATTCCGCTGGCGACGCTGTTCAAGGCCGTGCTGGATGCGTGGCCGCGCAAGGAGCCGGAAGTCGCGCCGCTGCTTTAGTACTTCAGTGAGGCTGATGGCCTCATCCCGAGCAAGCTCGGTCCCACATTTGATCTGTGTGAATACAAAACCAATGTGGGAGCGAGCCTGCTCGCGAAGGCGTCCGAACAGGCGCCGAAAAAAATCAGGCCTTATTCAAAGCCTGAGCAGCCGCCAACACCGCATCCACATGCCCCGGCACCTTCACGCCGCGCCATTCCTGACGCAGCACACCGTGCTTGTCGATCAGGAACGTGCTGCGATCAACGCCCATGTATTCCTTGCCATACAACTTCTTCAGCTTGATCACATCAAACTGCTGGCAAAGCGCTTCTTCCTTGTCGCTGATCAGCTCGAAGGTGAACGCCTGCTTGGCCTTGAAGTTTTCGTGGGACTTGAGGCTGTCACGCGACACGCCGAACACTTCGGTGTTGGCCGCTTTAAACGCCTCGAGCTGATCGCGAAAGCCCTGACCTTGAGTGGTGCAACCCGGCGTGCTGTCCTTGGGATAGAAGTAGATCACCACTTGCTTGCCTTTAAGGCCCGCGAGGCTGACGGTCTGTCCATTGGTGGCGGGTGCTTCGAAGTCGGCAACCGGTTGGTCGATGGCAACGGCCATGAAAGCTTCCTTACATTGGGTTTTGTGGGCGCCACGGTTCGATCAGGGCATCCAGATTCAGCGCGTCGGCGAAATCCAGGAACTGATCGCGCAGCCAGCTGATCTGCACGCCGGCCGGCAAGGTCACGGTAAACGTGGCATTGAGCATGGTGCCGCCGGTTTGCGGCGCCTGATACGTGTCACAGGTCAGGTTTTCCAACTCGACGTTGTGGTCCATGAAGAACTGGCACAGCTCATTGATGATGTCCGAACGGTAGGCCGAGCTGACATAAGCCACGTAAGGCAGCGCCTGAGGACGGTTCTCCAGGGCCGCGCTGCGCACCACATTGACGGTGAACGCATGCTTTTTGGAGAGGCTCGGCAAGCTGCCTTCCAGACGCGCCAGGGCGTCCCAGCTACCGGAAATCTCGAGGATCAACGCACTGCACTCGCCATGACGGGTCAGGCGGGAAGTGACCACGGCGCAGCGATTTTCATGGCTGGCGCGGCACAGGACGTTAGTCAGCTCCATGGGGTTGGCGCCGAGGGCACTGATGACAAGGAATTGTTCGCGAACTGTGGGGGTGGACATGCAGCATTCCTAAAGCGATGAGCGGTCGGTACGTCTAAGGGCTTTTTTCCGGGAACAAGCCTGCGGATGCGAATTCAGAAAACCCGAGCCACAAGTTGCAACGTGCTCCAGTGAGGCCGGAGCGAGGGGTGGCAACGCTGGATCGGGGCTTGTGATGCCGTAAATGGAGGCTGGAAACTGGCGTACGAGCTTATCAGTACCGATCAAAGTCTGAAGGGTAGCGAAAAGCAACGCCAAGGGGAATGGCGGCAGCGCAGTACTTTGCTTGTGCAAGCATCTTGGCGCCAGTACCATTACCGCTCTCTTTTTCCGGCAGGAGCGGTTTCATGATTGCGGGCAGTATGGTGGCACTGGTCACACCCATGGATGCACAAGGGCGTCTTGACTGGGACAGCCTCAGCAAACTCGTGGACTTCCATCTTGAAAACGGCACCCACGCCATTGTCGCGGTCGGTACTACCGGCGAGTCGGCAACCCTCGACGTAGACGAGCATATCGCGGTCATCAAGGCCGTGGTCAAGCAGGTCAATGGCCGTATTCCGGTGATCGCCGGTACCGGCGCCAATTCGACCCGCGAAGCCGTCGAACTGACCCGCAACGCCAAAGCGGCCGGCGCCGATGCCTGCCTGCTGGTCGTTCCGTACTACAACAAGCCGACTCAGGAAGGCTTGTACCAGCACTTCAAGCACATCGCTGAAGCGGTCGACATTCCACAGATCCTCTACAACGTTCCTGGCCGCACCTCCTGCGACATGCAGGCCGAGACCGTGATTCGCCTGTCCACCGTGCCGAATATCATCGGTATCAAGGAAGCCACCGGCGACCTGAAGCGTGCCAAGGCAATCCTTGATGGCGTGAGCAAGGACTTCATCGTGCTGTCCGGCGATGATCCGACCGCTGTCGAGCTGATCCTGCTGGGCGGCAAAGGCAACATCTCCGTCACCGCCAACGTCGCCCCGCGCGAAATGGCCGACCTGTGCGAGGCCGCGCTCAAGGGCGATGCCGAGACTGCACGGGCAATCAACGAAAAATTGATGCCGCTGCACAAGGACCTGTTCATCGAAGCCAACCCGATTCCGGTGAAGTGGGCTTTGGTCGAAATGGGCCTGATGCATGAAGGCATTCGCCTGCCGCTGACCTGGCTGAGCACACCTTGTCATGAAACGCTTCGCTCGGCCCTGCGCCAGTGCAGCGTCCTGGTTTAATTGAGGAAGTACAACGCATGAAGCGAATGGCCGGACTTTCCGCACTTGCCTTGATTATCTCCAGCACCAGTGGCTGTGGATGGGTCTGGGGCCCGGAAGGTTATTTCCGTGACCGTGGTAGCGACTACCTGGAAGCGCAACAGACTGCACCGATGCAATTGCCACCGGATGTCACCACCGCCAAACGTCTGGATCCGCTCCTGCCGATCCCGCGTAACGTGGCCGATGACACCGCCAAGGGCGAATACATCGTTCCTCGTCCGCAGCCGTTGTCGGCGTCGGCCGATGCCAGTGCCTACTCCCTGCAGAAAGTCGGCGATTCGCGTTCGATCCTGGCGCAGAACCCTCCGGCCGAAGCCTGGCCAGTGGCTGTGCAGTTCTTCCAGGACAACGGTTTCCGTCTGGATGAACAAAAGCCACAAACCGGCGAATTCACCACGACCTGGCAGCATTCCGACGAACTGTCGGCAGCGATGGCTAAACGCCTGAGCGCCGCCGGTGTCGCCACCGACAGCGAAACCCGCGTGCGAGTGCGGATCGAGCCGGGCGTGCAGCGCAACACCAGTGAAATCTACGTGGTCAGCGCCGAGCGTCCTGCCGGCAGCACCGCCGATGTGGACTTCACCAACCGTTCGGTCAACACCGGCCTGGACGCAGCACTGGTCGACGACATGCTCGCGAGCATGAGCCGCATTTCGGAGAAGGGCGGTTCGGTCTCCATGCTGGCTTCGCGTGATTTCGATACGCCAAGTCGTATCAGCCTGAGCGAAGACGGCAGCGGCAACCCGGTTCTGAACGTCGGCAACGACCTCGACCGTGCCTGGTCGAGCGTCGGTCGTGCGCTGGAGCAAGGCGAATGGCGCGTTGAAGACATCAACCGCAGCCTGGGCCTGTACTACATCAACCTGTCCGAGAAAGCCGAGAAGAAAGACGAGAAGCCTGGCTTCTTCAGCAGCCTGTTCGGCAGCGCGCCGAGCAAGGAAGAAGTTGAAGCCCGTGCCGAGCGTTATCAGGTTCGCCTGAGCAAGGTCGGTGAAAACGTCCAGGTGACCGTCGAGAAAAACATCAACACCGTGGCGCCGGCAGACGTGGCGCGTAAAGTGTTGAGTGAGATTCAGGACAAACTGGGCTGATCACATGCGTTTTGCCGTTCTCGGCAGCGGTAGCCAAGGGAACGGCACGCTGGTAGCCAGCGATGACACGTACGTGCTGGTGGATTGTGGTTTCTCCCTGCGGGAAACCGAAAAACGCCTGCTGCGCCTGGGTGTGAACCCTGCGCAGTTGAGCGCGATACTCGTGACCCACGAACATGCCGACCACGTGCATGGCGTGGGTTTACTGTCTCGGCGCTACAATCTGCCTGTCTACCTCAGTCGCGGGACCCTGCGCGGGATGCGCAAACCAATTGAACCGGCTGGCCTTCTGGCTGGCGGCGAGCAACTGCAGATCGGCGCTCTGAGCATCGGCGTCATTGCCGTGGCCCACGATGCACAGGAGCCGACGCAATACGTCTTCAGCGACGGAGAGCGGCGCTTCGGCCTGCTGACCGACCTGGGTTCGTATTGCAACACGGTGCTGGACGGCTATCGGGACCTCGATGCGTTGATGATCGAGTCCAACCATTGCCGTGACATGCTGGCTCGCGGTCACTACCCGTACTTTCTCAAGCAGCGGGTGGGCGGTGAACTGGGACATTTGAACAACCACCAGGCGGCATTCCTGGTGTCTGAGTTGGGCTGGCAAGGCCTGCAACACCTGGTCCTGGCCCATCTGAGCAGCAAGAACAACCTGCCGCAGCTGGCCCGGCAATGTTTTGTCGACACCCTCGGGTGCGACCCCGACTGGCTGCAACTGGCCGATCAAGATTCAGGGCTCGACTGGCGACACATCGCCTAGCCCACCTACTTAGCAAGCGGAGCCCATCATGGAAAAACGTGAAGAACTCTACCGCGGCAAAGCCAAATCGGTTTACAAGACCGACGACGCTAACCGCTTGATCCTGCTGTTTCGCAACGACACCTCGGCGTTCGACGGCAAGCGCATCGAGCAGCTCGACCGCAAAGGCATGGTGAACAACAAGTTCAACGCCTTCATCATGCAGAAACTCGAAGCCGCCGGCGTGCCGACCCAGTTCGACAAACTGCTGGGCGACAACGAATGCCTGGTGAAAAAACTCGACATGATCCCGGTCGAGTGCGTCGTGCGTAACTACGCCGCTGGCAGCCTGGTCAAGCGCCTGGGCGTCGAAGAAGGCATGAAGCTCAACCCTTACACTTTCGAACTGTTCCTGAAGGACGACGCCAAGGGCGACCCGTTCATCAACGAATCCCACGTCGTGGCCTTCGGTTGGGGCACCGCCGAGCAACTGGTTCGCATGAAAGAACTGTCGCTCAAGGTCAACGAAGTCCTGAGCAAACTGTTCGACGACGCCGGCCTGCTGCTGGTCGACTTCAAACTCGAGTTCGGCGTATTTCACGACGGCTCCATCGTCCTGGGCGACGAATTCAGCCCGGACGGCTGCCGCCTGTGGGACAAGGCCACCGGCAAGAAAATGGACAAGGACCGCTTCCGTCAGGGCCTCGGTGACGTCATCGAAGCCTACGAAGAAGTCGCCAATCGTCTGGGCGTACCGCTTTAATCGACGCAAGCATCTGATAGCACAGAATTATTTTGCGTTAGGGGGTTCGCTTCCGGCAAAAGTGTTGTTATGATGCGCGCCGTTGGAGAGATGCCAGAGTGGCCGAATGGGACGGATTCGAAATCCGTTGTACCTTCACCGGTACCTAGGGTTCGAATCCCTATCTCTCCGCCATACAAGTAAAAGCCTCGTAAGTCTTTGATTTACGGGGCTTTTTTGTGTTCGCTGATTTTCCGATTCTACTACTCGTTTCTACTACTTTGCCTTCTGAGCAATCACAATCGGCAAATCGGTCCGCCTGCGCGCAAATTTTGTAACCAGCACCCTATCTCGGGCATGCAATGAGAATTGCAAACTAGAGCGTTTCGGCAATCATCGCCACAAGCGATGGAGGGATTTTAAAGGTTTGCAAAAGTTCATTTTTTTTGTGATGTGTTGTTGACAGCATAGCCTCCTAATTCATATGCTGAGGGTGCAGGTGTATTCACCTGTTCTCGCTCTTTAAAGTCATATTTTCAAGGAAATCGATGCCTAACTTGGCGACCCTTTGGGGTCATGACCGGCGCCTCGGTAGCCTCCGTACGCGGGGTGGCGTGTTCTTCGCTCCCCCGGTTACGCGCTGCGACCGTTGTCTGGCGTAAAAGTTAAGAGTCCATTTGAGTCAATACAAATATTCCTTGAGCTGCTTAATCCAATTGGTCTGGCCGTGAAGACAGAATTCTCTGTCTTCACAACAAGAGGGTTTTGCAATGTTTGATGTAAAAATTGAAATACATATGACTGGTAAAAAGAAGAGCATTCCTGAGGTAGCTAGAGATAGTCCTTCGGGGAAAAGAATTGGCTCAAATGCAGCTTTCAGATTGACCGTGATGGCTTTCTTCGGCTGGGTTGGTCGCAAATTGATCTCCATTTTTTTGGGGGACGATAGCAACTAACTGACTCTTAATCTTTGCTTTGATAACCTCGGAAAGGTCAAGCTAGTGGCGAAGGACAAGCCTTACTATCCTCATGCATCCATTGGTTCTCTAGCGATGTTGGCTAAGACATTAGGTGTGCATCCGAAGCTACTTAACGACTTGGCAGAAAGAGCGACTGATTCGTATACTCATTTTGTCATTGAGACAAAGGGGGGGAAGCAGCGGAATGTCTATGAGCCAAAGTACGAGCTTAAGAAACTTCAAAAAAGAATAAACTCAAGGCTTTTCGAAAAGGTCCGTTACCCGTTTTATCTTCAAGGCGGAGTCAAGGACGAGGATAAGCCCCGTGACTATATTGAAAATAGCCGAATCCATGCTGGTTCAAAGTCTCTAATTAGCCTCGATATTCGAGACTTCTACGATAATATTCCTTACGAAAGTGTGCTGGGCGTCTTCAAATATTTATTCAAGTTTCCTGACGAAGTCAGTGCTTTGTTATCTAAAATAGTTACTAGAGACGGAAAAGTTCCACAAGGAGCTTGCACCTCTAGCTATGTTGCTAATTTGATATTTCATAATTCTGAATATGACTTTGTCGTGAAGCTCAGGAATCAAGGTGTCGCATATTCCCGTCTTCTAGATGATGTGACCCTGTCGTCAAATAAAGTTCTAACTCAGGATGAGGCTACTTTTTATATAAAGTATGTAGCTGGTCTGTTTAGTGAACATAAGTTACGTATCAAGAAAAGTAAAACGAAGATAGAACGAGCCGACGATTTGTCTGCTGAATATGCTGTAACTGGTGTATGGGTTGGGCACGGTGTTCCAAAAATTCGGCGTGCTGAAAGAGATTTAATTAGACATTCCGTTTATATCTGTGAGCAAGAGTACCAAAAGGACAGGTTTCGTGATGAGTACCACGAGCTTTGGAATAAAGTCTCAGGTCAGGTTGCGAAGTTGACAAGGCTTGAACACTCTCAAGCTTTGAAGCTTCGTGCGCGGATGAGGGATATACTCCCGCTTTATGATGGTAAAGCAACTGCCGCGATTATCCGTGAGGCTGACTTGCTGTTGAAACGGCCGAAGACGAGTCATGCAAAAGTATCAGTGGTTAATGCATATCGCAGGTTAATCAACAGAGTTGGAATTCTGACAAGGACTAACAAGGTGCTGGCAAGAGCTCTTAGACGTCAGTTGAAGGCGAAGTTTTCCGACGTTCCATCCAAAATGCTAATGTGGGAGTGAATATGTCTGACGAAAAGCTAATTGATACCGGTTTCGTTAATTCTTACAATTCGTTTAAAGGTTATGGATTTATCAGAAGAGAAAAAGGCCGTGACGTGTTTTTCTCTTATGATGATGTTGAGGATGTTGCAACCGGAATTGTGATGGGTGATGTTGTTCGGTTTGAAGTACATGAAGAGCCTAAAGGGCCGAGGGCGTACAAAGTTTTTCGTACTGCTTGATTTTTCGAGCCACGATGCCGGCTAATCCTTTGACTTAACTTTTGTTCTGTATTCGATGATGAATCATCTCCAGTTCTTTGCGTGACTGTCCCACTGTTTTAGCTAGAGCTTTTCCCAAGCTTGGGTGATCATCTCAGTAAGGTCAAAAGCCCCTGTGATCCATGGTGACGTTGTCTTAAGAGGTATGGCACAAACCTAGCAGTCTGGTTATGCAGATATAGGTCTGACGTGTTTAACCCCTACCGTCGCCGGAAACAGGTAGGGGCTCAAGGTTTCGTAAAATCCCCCTGAACCTTCCTACGATCACGCTGAAGCTGTCTTATCCGAATGCCTGCATGGTTTGTCACCGGGTTCTGAACGTTGGTCAAAGACGCTTATGCAAGCTCACGCTTGATTCGGTAAACAGTTGCAACACCACAGTCAGCAAGCTTTGCAATTTGGTCAGCGGACATTGTCGGATGCTTCACCATCAGGGACTTCACCTGTTCCCAAAGCGCGGCATTCTTACCTTTGCCTGAAGGTTTCCACTCAGGTTCAGCAGCACGTTTGTTAGCAAGTCCTTGGTTGATACGCTCAACTCTCTTTTCTTGGTCCAGACGTGCCATGGTTGCCATCAGGTCAAGCAACATGTTGTTGATCACTTCCATGATCTGCCCGGTGATACCTTTGTCTTGCACCATCATGTGACTGGTTGGCAGGTCAGCGATCACCAGACGCAAGCCTTTAGCCTTGATCGTTGTCTTGAGAGTTTCCCAGTCCGCTTGTGATAGACGGCTGAGACGGTCTACAGACTCCACCAGCAACACGTCACCAGCATTTGCAGTGTCCAGCAGACGCATTAGCTCAGGGCGATTGAGTTTGGTGCCACTGATGTTCTCGGCGTACACGCCAACGATGTTCAATCCCTTGTCACCAGCGAATGATTCCAATGCAACCTTTGCACGATTGGCGTCCTGATCCTTGGTTGATGCTCTCAGGTACAAATGGGTATTCATCGCCGGATATCCTTTAGGTGGTGATTTGATAGACCTATGATAATGCTATCTTATAGCTATCCGCAATAGTCATTTGATAGTTACTATCACAGGTCTATCGAGCTATCGAACTACTAGAGTCAATTGATAGTGGTTACTCGCGTATCCGAAGAATGCCAGTGGTGATGGCAGATGCATTTCTGTCGATGGTTTCCAGTGCTGCGATCACGTTGTCATGCACGTCGGGCGAAGCTGTTGACTTTGCCCATAAAGAAACCTCTTCAATTGCAGCAGCCAAAGCGTGTTGGTTGTGCAGCAACAGTGTGAGTACATCGGCGGTGGCGATGGCGGCGTGGTTGTCTGACATGGTTGTCATCCTTCCTTGATGAGTGAACAAAGATCGTAGCTCAAACGTTCCTGAATGATGTATAGCGTCATTGCTGCTGACATCGACAATCTGGTCAGGGTTGGCAGCAACACCCCGTGTGGGGATGTACGCAGCGTTTGTACAAAGATTTGTGATGGATGATCACCCGGCGTCTGTTGAATCTGGATTATTTTTCCAAATTCCACTGGATTGCATTCAGCCGAAAAGATATTGGAGAGAAACTGAAACGTGCTTAAACCAACATGGTTGAGCGTCAATGAAAATCACGCCTGTAGCGGTTGTTACCACAATGCATTGTCACATGAGCGCCCAGGATTGAGCCTGTTGTGACCTGTGATGCCTCACCTGATTCATTCCTGATCGTCAGGTTCATGGTCGCATGGCACCAACATCTCTTTGTTCAACAATGACCAGCGTCTGATCCTGAGATCGCCGAAAACTTTCGTAAGGTTATGCGGTTTCTGTTTGTCGATTGCACTGGCGATGCTTTCTATCTTTCTTGTTTTAAGCTTTTCGTCCATGACGTTCATCTTCGACGGGAATGATCCTCTCACCACTTCTTTCAAATCTTCTGACCGGGCTGTGGTCAGGATCGTTAGGTATGCCTGCAACGTAGTATCACCGTTCAATCCTTTCGCCGTCGTCTGGATGCGGATCAGGAATGGTTGATCAGGATATTGCCTGCGCAGCGTCTGCTGGAATGCCACCTTGTCAGTCAGCAGATTTTTGCTCATCGTTGGATCGTCATAGAACACTGAGTACCTATGAGTCCATTGGTGTCCTGTCAGCAGTGCTAGGTATTTCCTCTTGGTCTTGTCTTCGCTTTTCTCGCTCATCCTTCCTCATCCTTTTCTCAAATTAATCTCTCATTACCTACTCTCAAACACACATCACAAACACAGCAAGAACTCTCAATCCCTCCCTTTCCTATATACTGCAATGCTGTTTTTCGGGTTGACTGGGTCATTGACCACCGTAAACATTGGACCTGATGGTGTAAGGGTGTCAAAAACTGCGCATTACTAGTGCGGTACTATTCTGCATTACTATGACGGCAAACTCTACACCGATTTTGTAGGTTGTTGCCCGTCCCGTACTTTCCTGAAGGCAGCAAAAAGCCCGTGCGGTCACATAGACTGCCGGGCACTTGCTTTGGATAGGCATTGGGATAAAGCTCTGAGAAACGCGTTGGGGGACGTCACAGATGGTGTCGCTTGCTGCTGGTGTCGTCGTCGCCGTCGGCCACCTGTTACTCAGGGAATAACCAGCGGAGAAAATGTATTTAGCACTTCCTTTTCAACCTCTGACATTCTTTTGTTTCGAGCGTCATCGATCCTCTTTTGTTCTTTGGCTTCTGCTGCTTGGATAAGTTGTTGACGCACCAAGTCTTGATAACGAACGTGTTCAGCTTGCAGGAATTCAACATACTCAGCCTTGACACGAATTCGAATGTCATCAATATCTTTCTGCTGATGTGAAAGTGGTTTTACCATCCAGCACTGGTGATCTAGTTGTGCAATCACAACACTATGATTGCGAGCTACTGTGTAACCTTCAGATACTTTTGAAGCCACCAATTCAAGGAAGTCATGAGGAAGTGCTGAACGGACGACCTCCATACATTGTGCTGTACCTTTGTAAACTTTAACCCATCCTTCAACACGGGTTTCAAATTCAGCATCACTCCATTTTGGTGGAACGCCGTTTACAGTAATTTTAGTCATGGTTTGTTTCTTCCTTTCTCTGATTAATATAATTCAGCATATTCTGAATGGTAGTTGTTCTATATTGCTCATCATGATCTATTTGGGTGGTGATGATTGCAGTGGTTGCGTTGTTATCAACCTTCTCTACTTTTGTTTGTTGTTGCATTGCACGTTGCCGTTCAAATGCTTTTATGAGTCCACGACTGAAGTAACTCAGATTACCCACGGTGATCACCATGTGCTTCGTGTAGTGCTGAAAGTCCATGCTCAATGGTCAGTTTATCAATAACGTCAGTTGCTCTCCGATCTTCAACATTGTCACCAATTGCAATTGCAGATTGTTTCAGATGAATGAAGTGCTTCATCTGCTTGATAGCAAGGTGGCGGTCAAGGTCGATGGTTGTTTCGATCATGTTAGGTTTATCCTTTGGTTTGATGTATTGAAACTAGGCTGACATATGTCTGATTTGGCATATTCAACCCATATTAATCAGGGTGTGTAGACGTGCAAAAATGACACCCTAGGGGGTAGCCCCAGGTGGCAGATATTGAGGGGTGTAACGCCTTGCAGAAGGTTGATGCGGTATTTATCTAGGTAAGCTTTGGCTACCACTTTACCAGTGAGAAATTTGTCAGATAGATCATGTACACCAGCGTTTGGATTTTGTTCTACCCAATCACGAACGGCTGACTGGCGTTCATCTGGTGATGGTGGTACTGCTACACATTCTTTACGAATGCGGGTGGTGACAAGTTGCACCTTACTCTGCTTACCTTTACTAATTTGATTCATGAAGCTTGGGGAACTGTTCATAAGTTCGCCGACTGAGACTTGTACACCTTTCGCAAGAGCCTTCTTGTAAAGTGCATAGTAGCTGTTCAATACAATGATTGAGACTTCGTGAAAACTATGGTCGTTGTCTGGTGTTGGTGGTGTTGAACTTGTAATGATCTTCTGTATTAATTGCGAAGGCTTGTGAATACATACGTAGTTGCTCATTGGTTTTCCTTTGTGCGATAGGTTGATCCTTTGACTTGTGGTTAGAAGTATTTGGATTGATTAGTTGTTAGATGTTTGTTGCTGCTATTATCTTGGCTTTCTTCTCGTCTTCGCGACGAAGATTGTTGGTAACACTACTAATCATCACGTTTATGCAATGGTTGTGATTGGTGTACCCTGTCCTTAGCATTAGAGATTCAAGTTGTTGTTGAGCCTCTTGGTTGAGGAATATCTTCATAGTGCCACCTCACTTTGCATTACGCGCTCATGCGCATATTGGTTGATTGAGATACCAGCAGATTCAGCGGCGTTCTTAACCAGTGCATAATGCGTAAGGTTGAACATGATGCTCACTGGAATCATTGATACTTTGGATTGTCTCCAAGCACGGTTCCGGCATTTGCTTGAACAGGTTGTACAGTGACTACGTTTGTTAATTAGTGGTGAATGACACCCACGGCAAAGCTTCATAGGGTTACCTCTGATTGATATATGATTGGGAAGTGTTAAAAGTGTCTACAGCAGATATAACAAAGCTCGTAACTGGTTGAAGGTTACGAGCTTTGCTCTATTAGAGGATTGGCGTGAAGGATAACAAACTTACAATCTAAAGAAGGAAGGACAATAGATTGTAGTGCTCTGTAGTGCGACAAGTCACAAGAGGTTTGCTATCAACTCCACATGAAAACATTGTATCACAAATGAGAATTAATTGCAATACCGTCTCGGTTGTTTTGAACACTTACCTCAACTATTTTACTTAAAGTCAAAGTGTAAGAGTTGTATCGCTTTTTGCTTCTGTTCGAATGAACAACCACCACTGTAGACGCTCAGTGTAAATGACTTGTTTTCGTGTCCTACGATGTACGGTAATACCTCCAAACCAACACCTGCTCGATGAAGTTCAGTGGTGGTTGTTTTTCGGATGCTGTGGAAAACATGGAGGTCAGAGAATTCAGCTTTCGTTTTCAATCTTCCAAACTGCTTGCCCAATCTGTCAAGTCGGTTATCGTATTTGTTGTTACCACCTTTGAACAAGTATCCATCATTAGCTGGTGCGTGCGAACACAGAAGTTTGTAAAGTGGTACAAGAGAAGGATGTATAGGAACATCCCGTTCGCCTGCCTTTGACTTGGCGTCAGGGATGTTGAAACCAATAGGTTCACCATCATTATCAAAAATTGTACTATCTATTTTTATATGCCCGATTTCTTCAATCCTAGCACCTGTGTATGCACCAAAGACAATAAGGTTTACTAGTTCATCTTTGCCCGCGTATTTTGCTTTTTTATGAAGGTCTTCAACCTCTTTACGAGTAAAGGGTATCCACGGTTCACCAGCTTCTTTACCAACTTTTGGTAATTCGTGACCATCAAATGGACATTGTTGTCCGGCGAATTGTTCACGAAATTGAGCGTTGTATTTTACAGCCCACTTCCAAAAATCTCTGCCAGACCATAAATAGTTCATAAGGGTCTGGCGAGCACCACCTTGTGTTTCTACAAACTTGTGGATAGTGTCAAAGTTTAGTGGTGTACCTTCAGTTGTTAGAAACTTTGATATTTTTTCAACGCGAGCTTTGTGACTATCACGGGTTTTCTCTGTTTCGATCTGAGTGACAAGGTGCTTTGCCCATGCCTCAATCATTGATGCACTGATTGGTGAGCGAGGTTTGTAGATAGTTGGATTAATAATTAACTCGTGCGCTTCCTCCGACTCAAGCTGAGAAAGTTTGTATTTGTCTTTTGCGAGTAACACCATAAAGTCAGCAGTAAATTGAGAACCACCCAACACGGCATCGACAGTTGAGGAAGGTTCTCGTTTGAAAGCAGCCTTCATGACCTCTACATATTCGCTAGGGATTGGTTGCCCCGGTTGTTTACCAGACCATGGTAACTCTTGTGCAGGGATGTCCAACTGGTACGCACGAGAGAGGAAATCTGAACCTTTGGACGGGTTCTTTATAGCATCGAGCAAACGTGTATTTATCTTCTGTTCCAGTTCAGAACCTTTGTTCGCCAGTTCAGGTCGCCACTGTTCGCGTGCTGTGATTTTTTGGTCGCGTGCTGCTGCAATGTCAGCTTTCCATTGTGCAAGTATCGGCAGACGCCTCACCATCGCCTCTGACCTCATACCGGTTTTTAGTGATTGGATCAGCACGGTTCGATTGCCAAGCGCACGGCGGACATCCTTTGGTACATCCAGTCGGACATACCACGTTGATTCGTTTTTCTTCTGAATGAGGTTGTCGGGCATGAGTGCACCAAAGGCGTGAGTAGTAGTGTCGATTCTACTACTATTTTCTACTACTGATGGTGGTTATGGTCAGTAAACACTGGGTTTTATGGGGTCTGAGGTCGTAATCGGAGACTCCCTATCTCTCCGCCATTACATAGAAAAAGCCCCGTAGCTGAAAAGTTACGGGGCTTTTTTGTTTCTGATGTTTCGCTCTGGGCATTTTTAGTTGCGCCTCAACCAGAGTTGGAGGCCCCTGATATCTCGGGCGAATACTCAGAGTGGCGGGGCACTAACTTGCTGTCTTTTCACTCGTCCGAACAGGCCGTGGCGAAACAGCCTTCACCACATCATCGATCAGCGCTTTTCCCATCGAAGTCAAATAGTGCGCAGCCCAAGCATGACGGTCGGTGTCTTTTGCATAAGCTGCATCCTCTGTGAGTGCCTTCGCCAAGAACAGGAAGTCCGAGGCCTGTGCCAATGCAACACTGATGGGCACGCCCGCGCTGACGTGGAACATTGCGTTGTCTGAGCAATAGATAGGGGTGAAGCCGATGGTTTTTGCTTCTGTTGGTTCGGTCATTTTCCACCTCCAGTGAAGGGGCGGTTTTGGAAGAGATCGAGCGATGGAGCTTTACGCGACACGGAGTTGCGCAGAGAGAAAAGATCTAATTTGTACGGATTTACAGTGTGCATTTGTCCAACTCCTTGACATAAGGAGCTGCCACTTCGTTTCCAAGCGAATGGGTGGCAGCTGAGCGCAGGTTGGAAACCGGGAGTCAAGGAGACCGGCACGCCCGAGGGCGTCCCACGCACAGCCGCCATAACACAGCATTGCAGGCAAAAACGCCTGCAATAGTCATGGGGTTGCTGTTGCGTGACTCAACGGGTTTCCAAGCCCGATCGCTGAATGTGCAGCGACGTCTGGAGAGTATCCCGCCGAATATACGGCCAACAAGGCAGTAGCCTGCTCAAAAGCACAGCAAGCGTACCCCCTTACGCAACTCTCGGATTTTGCCTACAACCTCGTCGAGAGTCACCCAGATATTCTGGCCACTGTGCAACGCAAAACATTAACGCCATACATGCAGAGGCTGCTCGAAACGCCGGGCATCAGATGATCAAAGAAGCAAAACCCAACGTAGTTCGTGATGTGAGGGCTTTTCTTGAACAAGCAGGAGTCACCCCATGAACGAAATGAATTACCACGGCTATACCGCCCGCATTGAATACTGCGACGAAGACAGCCTGTTTGTCGGCCACATTACGGGCATCAAGGACATCGTTGGCTTTCATGGCGATTCAGTGCGGGAGCTTCGACAAGCATTTGCAGTGGCCGTCACTGATTATCTTGAAACGTGTGCCAAGCTCGCTCAGCGATAACCGAAGCACCATTCCAAATTCAGGAAACAAGGCAAATCCACGTCATTAGCTATCATGCAATACACAGCAAATACCCGGATGACGGAGGACGCATGAACAGATGGCAACGGCTTTGGTTGTCTGTGAAGCTGATAACAGCCGTAGCGGCCTGCGTGGCCGCCGGTGTTCAGGCCTTCTTTTACATGATGGACAGCACTGACGCATCCCGAATACACCCGTTGAGTATTCTGGTTGCCGGGCTGATTTTCGGCTTCATCACCTTCGGGCTTCTCTCATTCATTGAAGAAGGTATACGGCGATTATTAGCCCCATTGTTCACCGCCAAACCTCAACCTCAACGTCTACCTCAAGCGAACGCAGATACCGATTCGGAGCTGTCAGCGCAGCCGCCGCTCATCCTGTCTGCTGACGATTCAGCTCAGCCGAGGAATCTGTGAGCGGAGTTGCCTACGGATAGCGACTTTTCAAGTGTACGGCCCTGCTCATCCTGTGTAGGCGGCGCAATCAGCAAAATAACCATCGTATACATTTTTTAATGTTTCTGCGCTCAAGTAACCATAGTCGTCTAGGTGGAGTGTAACTGCAAAATCGATACTGGTTGGTGAGAGCCCCATCCAATTACGAGAATAGCCTGTAAACGCAAGCCCACAGAAGATCAGTCAGATGACGATTGAGGCGAAAATTGCTGTACGGAAATGAAACCTACCACGGTTATGAAAGTAAATTTCTGATCGCGACAGACGCTATTGATCTCGAAAAGTTATAAAAAACTGTCATTTGTTACAGGTGACAGCCTGGGCGGGAAGTTTATTATTAGTTTTGTGATGAACAGCAGAGCGTTCGCGTTATTTCTCTAGTTTATCTTGGTTTTGTGCCGTGGCAATTTCAATAAGGAGCTAGTATGTTAACTTCAACTCAAATTCATTCTATTCAGCCCTATGGTGATTCTGGAAATATTGGACTTATTTCTGGGGAATATGACGGAAAACCTACAGATCTTGCGGCTGTAATTGTCGTCGCGTTTCATACCGACAGTAGGAAAGAGGTTGGAAAAGCTGCCTCATCTGCGACTGGAAAGTTTTTAATACCTATAGGTCCCTTGGGGGTCGGGGCATGGTCTATTACTGTATGCTTGCTAAAGCGCGATGGGACATTGAATTTACCAAGTTCATCAAATGCTTTTACTTATGTTGTTAGGGGGGGGGAATCAGCCGCACAAGCACAGGATGGAATGGTGAATATTCCTCCGCCCTATCAAAGTTGATGAGTGTAGATGTGTGGGGGCGTTGCGGTGTGGGTGAGCATGCTTGGCTTTTTCTCAAAAGGTAAGTGCTCGGTTGTTTAATTTTTTTTTAGAAAGAAGGTGGGCAAGGTTGAATTTTTTAAACCATATTACTGCTAAGTAAGTTAGCTTGGTTTTATTCGCTGCACGCAACAAAATCCCTGTAGCTAAAGAGGCTACAGGGATTTTCGTTTTTTACCTCGTCCGATATTTTGAAGGCGTCGCCTCAAAACGTAGGCGGCGTAACCACCCAAATCACCACCGCATCCACATCCCCCGGATTCCCATACCGATGCGGTTCCTGGCTGGAAAAACTAAAGCTATCCCCTTCACCCAGCAAAAAGTGCCGTTCCCCGACCCACAACTCAAAACTCCCCGACAGCAAATACCCAGCCTCTTCGCCTTCATGACTGTAACTCTGCTGGCTATAAGCCCCCGGCGGAAACCGCGAGTGCAACATCTCCAACTGCCGATTCGGCTGCGGCGTCAGCAGATGATCAACAATGCCGTCTTCGTAATGCACGCTCATCCGGGTGTTTTTACGCACGACGATGCCGTCATCTTCCGGCGCTGTTTGCGTTTCGCTGGCGAAGAACCATTGAATGGTCACGCCCAGGCTCCGGGCGATGTTGAACAGGGCCGGGATGGAAGGGTAGGCGAGGTTGCGTTCGAGTTGGCTGATGTACCCCGCTGTCAATTCGCTCATCTGCGCCAGTTCGGCCAGGGTCATGCCCCGGCGTTTGCGCAAGCCTCGAATCCGCGTGCCGAGAAAATGCGGTTCCGCCGAGGGCGTGGCGCTGTCGTGTGTGGGCGCGCCGGTGGCAGGCTGCATCTTGCTGCTGTTGCTCATGGCGTGCTCCAAACCGGGATCTGTCAAAACCCCGGAGTATAAACAGCCTTAAAGCTCCCAGGCGACTTTCAAACCCTCGTAGATGGCTTCTTCGGCGGTGCGTGGGGCGAGGCAGTCGCCGATGCGGCGAAACTCCACCAGGCCTTGCAGTTCTGCGCCGAGGGTGTCGACGGGTTGATGGCCCTGGCAGAGCACCAGGGTGTCGATGTTTTCGAACAGCATCGGCTCGCCGCTGGCGGTGTGTTGCAGGTAGACGGTGTTGTCGTCGCAGCCATACAGGCGGGCGTAGGGGGTGATCGGGATGCCGAGTTTGTGCAGTTCGCCGGCCAGTTGATCGCGCACGTACAGCGGCAGGTTTTCCCCGCAATGGGTGCCGTTGACCGCCAGTTGCACTTGATGCCCGGCACGAACCAGGCGTTCGGCGATGCCGGGGCCGATCCAGTCGCAGCGCCAGTCGACCACCACCACGGAACGGCCGATTTGTACCTCGTCGCGCAGTACTTGCCAGGCGTCGACCACCTGCAGTTCGCCGCCGCGCTCGAACGCTGGCCAATAGGGTTCGGCACCGGTGGCGACGATCACCATGTCCGGCCGTTCGCGTTCCACCAGTGCCCGGTCGACGCGGGTGTTGCGCACGACGCGCACGCCGGCCAGTTGCATTTCGCGTTGCAGGTTGGTGCTGGCACCGCCGAATTCAGCGCGTTTCGGTAACAGTTGCGCGAGCAATACCTGGCCGCCGAGTTGCGAGCTGGCCTCGTAGAGGGTCACGTCGTGTCCGCGCTGAGCGGCGACGGCGGCAGCTTTCATGCCGGCGGGACCACCGCCCGCGATCATGATGCGTTTACGTTGCTTCGCTGGTTGCCGTTGGCCGAAGATCAGCTCACGCCCGGTTTCCGGGTGCTGAATGCAGGAGATCGGCAAGCCTTTGTGAAAGTGGCCGATGCACGCCTGATTGCAGGCGATGCAGGCGCGCACATCTTCGACGTGGCCGGTGTCGGTCTTGTTGGGCATTTGCGGGTCGCAGATCAGCGCGCGGGTCATGCCGCAGACATCGGCCTGACCACGCGACAGGATCAATTCGGCTTCCTGCGGTTGGTTGATGCGCCCGGTGACGAACAGCGGAATCGACAGGCCGGCCTTGAACGTTCCGGCCTCTTTGGCCAGGTACGCGGCTTCAATCGCCATCGGCGGCACGATGTGCACCGCACCGCCCAAGGAGGCGGAGGTGCCCGCGACGATGTGCACGTAATCCAGCAGCGGTTGCAGCAATTGCACGGCCGACAAGGATTCGTCTTCGGTCAGCCCTTCGGGATCGCGTTCGTCGGCGGAGATGCGCAGGCCGATGATGAAATGCTCATCGGTGTTGGCGCGCACGGCGGCGATCACTTCGCGCAGAAAACGCAGGCGCTGTTCGAGCTCGCCGTTGTAGCCGTCGGTGCGACGGTTGACCCGTGGGTTGATGAATTGCGCCGGCAGGTAACCGTGGCTGGCGACCACTTCGACGCCGTCGATTCCCGCCTGATACAAGCGCCGGGCCGCCGCCCCATACCCGGCGACGATCTCGTCGATCATCGTCTGATCCAGCGCTCGCGGCATCACCCGGAAGCGTTCGTTGGGCACCGCCGAAGGCGAATACGCGACGGCCAGCAGGCCATCGCTGGACTCCATGATTTCCCGGCCCGGATGGAAGATCTGCGACAGCACCACCGTGCCGTGTGCATGGCAACTGTCAGCGATTTTCCGATAGCCCTCGATGCACGCGTCATCGGTCGCCATCAGCACGTGCGAGGTGTACCGCGCGCTGTCATGCACCCCGGCCACTTGCAGCACGATCAGCCCGACACCGCCTTCGGCGCGCGCGGTGTGGTAGGCGATCAGTTGTTCGTTGACCAGGTTGTCGGTGGGCATCGACGTGTCGTGACCGCTGGACATGATGCGGTTTTTCAGGCGTTTGCCCCGCAGCTGCAAGGGTTCGAACAGGTGTGCAAAAGCGACGGAAGAGGACGGCATGGTGCGGGTACTCCAGGCAGGCTGAAGCCGAAAGGCCGGGTTTTCGGCGTTGTTATTATTTGCCTATAGAAATTTACCTTCAGTAAAAAATCAACTTGTTTTTTTACTGGTGCTCGCAGTAGATTCATTTGGCGCCCGCACTTGGGGCGAACCTCACAACAATAAAAATGGGTCACGGCGGCGTTGGTCGCGTGGCACCTGCAAGAGGAACCACTGATGAAATCGAACACGCTCAAGCACGGTTTTTATCCCTTGATGCTGTCCCTGGCCATGGGCCTGGGCAGCGCTCAGGCAGCACCGGACATGGTGGTGGTAGGTTACGGCGGTGCCGGCCAGAAAGCCCAGGATGTGGCGTTTTTCCAGCCGTTCAGCGTCGCGGATCACAGCAAGCTGATCCAGAGTGAATACAACGGCGAGATGGCCCGGATCAAAGTGATGGTCGACACCGGCAATGCCGATTGGGACGTGGTGCAGATCGAAGGCCCGGACCTGATGCGCGGCTGCGATGAAGGCATGTACGAGAAACTAGACTGGAGCAAACTCGGCCGCGTCGAGCAATTGATACCCGATGCGGCACAGGCGTGCGGGTCGGCGGCGCTGGTGTGGAGCGTGGCGATTGCCTACGACACGCAGAAGCTGGCGCAGGCCCCGACGTCATGGGCGGATTTCTGGGACGTGCAGAAAATCCCCGGCAAGCGTGGCCTGCGTAAACGCGCGGTGTACAACCTGGAATTCGCCTTGTTGGCCGACGGCGTAAAAGTCAAGGACGTGTATTCCGTGCTGAACACTCCGCAAGGTGTCGACCGTGCCTTTGCCAAACTCACTCAGCTCAAGCCTTACATCCAATGGTGGGAGGCCGGCGCGCAACCGGCGCAATGGCTGACGGCCGGGGATGTGGTGATGACCTCGACCTACAGCGGACGTGTGGCCGCCGCCGCGCAAAGCGGTAGTCACCTCGGGCTGGTCTGGCCGGGCAGTCTGTATGGCATGGATTATTGGGCGATCATCAAGGGCTCGAAACATGTCGATCAGGCCAAACGCTTTATCGCCTTCGCCAATCAGCCAGATGCGCAGGTCAAGTATGTCGAGCAAATCCCTTACGGCCCGACCAATACCGAAGCCGCCGCCAAACTGGACAGCAAACTCGCGCAATGGGTGCCCACCGCGCCGCAAAACCTGAAGGGCGCGCTGTCGATGGACGTGGCGTTCTGGGTGGATCACGGTGAAGAACTTGAAGAGCGCTTCAACGCCTGGGCCAGCAAGTAATCGCAAGCGGCTGGACGTGGCAGCGCGTCCAGCCTTACTGTTTCGCGCAGTCGATCAGCCTGGAGACTTAACAACAATGAACGAGATCGCCACGTTTTCTCAGCGCAGTGCCACCGAGCAACGCCTGCGTGAGGAGTTGGCTGCCTGTTACCGATTGATCGCGCACTTTCGCATGACCGATCTGATCTTCACCCACATCTCGGTGCGCATACCGGGGCCTGAGCATCACTTCCTGATCAATCCGTACGGGTTGATGTTCGATGAAATCACCGCGTCCAACTTGGTGAAGATTGGCCTGGATGGCCGGGCGGTGGAGGCGTCGCCATACCCGGTGAATCCGGCGGGGTTTGTGATTCACAGCGCGATTCACGGGGCTCGTGAAGACGCGCAGTGCGTGCTGCACACTCATACCAAATCCGGTTGCGCGGTGGCCGCGTTGAAGTGCGGGTTGTTGCCAGTGAATCAGATCTCGATGGAGTTCTATGGTCGGGTTGCGTACCACGACTATGAAGGTGTGGCGCTGGACATGAGTGAGCAGGAACGTCTGGTGCGGGACCTTGGCGACAAGCCGGTTTTGATGCTGCGCAACCATGGTTTGTTGACCGTGGGGGAGACCGTCAGCCAGGCGTTTTTACGGATGTTTTACCTGGAAAAAGCCTGCGAAATTCAGCTTGCTGCGCAGGCAGCGGGTGAGTTGGTGTTGCCGTCGGCGGAGGTTTGCGAACACACCGAGCGTCAGTTCAATGATCCGGGCCGGCCGCTGGACGAAGGCGAGTTGAGCGACCCGGACGCGATGCAATTGGCTTGGGCTGCGATGCTGCGATTGCTTGATCGGGTGGCACCGGGCTATCGGGATTGACCTGTGTTCCTCAATTGATCGGGCTGGCGTCTTCGCGAGCAGGCTCGCTCCCACAGGGTTTTGTGTCGGGCACACATAGCCGGTTTACACCGATCAAATGTGTGAGCGAGCCTGCTCGCGAATGCAGTCTGTCAGGTGGCAACAATGCTGAATGTGCCGCCGCCATCGCGAGCAAGCCACGCTCCCACAGGGGTTGTGTGTTGGACGCAAACAATGAAAACAAACAGATCAAATGTGGGAGCGTGGCTTGCCCGCGATGGCCGCGACTCGGTCTCAGACGCATGCAACCGACTAGAGACTTCCCACCCTCTTGCTGTACAGTCGTTCAGCGCGCGGATTAACCCACCGCGTCCCTAACGATTGATCCACGGAGAGTGTCGCGCATGAGTCAGGAAGCCCGTTTTTCCCGCATGGAGCCGGAGTTGCGCAAGGCCAATCTGATCGAGGCGACGCTGGTGTGCCTCAAGCGTCACGGTTTCCAGGGGGCCTCGATCCGCAAGATTTCCGCCGAAGCCGGTGTATCGGTCGGGCTGATCAGCCATCACTATTCCGGCAAGGATGAACTGGTGGCCGAGGCTTACCGGGCGATCACCGGTCGGGTCATGAGCCTGCTGCGCGACGCCATGGCCCACGCGGCTCCCAACGCCCGCGAACGTCTGTCGGCGTTCTTCCGCGGTTCGTTTTCCGCCGAATTGCTCGATCCGCAATTGATCGACGCCTGGCTGGCATTCTGGGGCGCGGTGCGCACGGCAGAATCGATCAACCTCGCGCACGAACATTCCTACGGCGAGTACCGCGGCATCTTGCGCAAGGTCCTGACCGAGCTGGCACAGGAAGAACACTGGGAAAATTTCGACGCCGATCTCGCCGCCATCAGCCTCAGCGCTTTGCTCGACGGTTTGTGGCTGGAGTCGGGCCTCAACCCCGGCACCTTCACCCCGGAGCAGGGCATCCAGATTTGCGAAGCCTGGGTCGACGGTTTGCAGGCGGGCGGCCGCCAGCGGTTTTGCGTCCAGACGACGGGCTGTTGATCAGTCGTTCAGCAGTCGATACTCTCTGGCGCCACAGCAACAAAACACTCTAATAAGAAACACGCCTCCGGGCACACGCGGGACACCATGCGATGACTCCTCGGGTATTGATCGTCGACGACGATCCGTTGATTCGCGAACTGCTGCAGGCCTACTTGTCCCAGGAAGGTTACGAGGTGCATTGCGCTGCCACGGCAGAGCTGGCCGAGACTTTCCTGGCGAGCCAGACGGTCGATCTGGTGATGCTCGATATCCGCTTGCCGGGCAAGGACGGCCTGACCCTGACCCGTGAGCTGCGGGTGCGTTCGGAAGTCGGGATCATTCTGATCACCGGGCGCAACGACGAAATCGACCGCATCGTCGGCCTTGAATGCGGCGCCGATGACTACGTGATCAAACCGCTCAACCCTCGCGAGCTGGTGTCCCGGGCGAAAAACCTGATACGCCGGGTGCGTCACGCGCAGACGCCGCAACCAGTGGCAACCCTCGCCAAACCGGTCAAACAGTTCGCCGACTGGGCGCTGGACACCGACCGCCGACGGCTGATCGACCCGACCGGCAGCGAAACCCTGCTGACCCACGGCGAATATCAATTGCTCAGCGTGTTCCTGCGCAACAGCGGCCACACCTTGAGCCGCGATCAACTGATGGACCAGATCCGCAACCGCGAATGGGTGCCCAACGATCGCTCCATCGACGTGCTGGTCGGACGCTTGCGCCGCAAGCTGCACGACGACCCGGCCGAACCGCAATTGATCATTACCATTCACGGCGCCGGTTACCTGTTCACCGCCAGCGTGGCGGCCTGAGCCCGATGCTGCGTGTGTTTGGTCTGCTGTTGGCGCTGCTCGTGAGTAGCGCGATGGCGGCGGAAAAGGTTCGCTACTGCGACTACCCGGTGTACCCGCCGATCTCCTGGAGTGACGGCAAACACGTGCGCGGCCTGGCCCCGAGCGTGGTGAAAAACCTTTTCGGCCGTTTGGGCTACGACGTCGACATCGTCGTACTCGGCAACTGGAAACGCTGCCTGCTCGACGCTGCCGAAGGCCGGGTCGACGTGGTGTTGGCCTACAGCACCGCGCAACGCGAACAGAGCATGGTTTTTTCGACGGTGCCAGTGTTGCGCGAGGAGGTTGCGTTGTTCATCAATCGTCAGCACCCGGTGAAATTCGAGCGTCTGGAGGACCTGGCCAACTACCGGGGCGGGTTGCTGTTCGGTGAAAGTTACGGCGTCGATTTCGACCGTTTGGTTGCGCAACACCAGAACATCGAATGGGTCTCTGACAGCGGCCAGAACTTCGGCAAGCTGATTCGCGGGCGCATCGATTTCATCACTTCGGAACGGCGCACCGGTCAGCTTTACGTCGAGAACCTGCCGGGCGCGCAAGACATCGTCGCGCTACCGAATGCCTTGAGCGTGGATTATTTACGAGTGGCCGTCTCACGCAAATCGCGCTTGGCCAATCGTATGCCGGAGATCGACGCGCAATTGAAACGCATGGTCGATGCCGGAGAGGTTGAGCAGTGGTTGAATGAAAGCGAAGTCACCTACCGCGACATGATCAACCTGCCGGCGAATTCCAAATGATCCGCGTGCATCCGGGTGGCCTGTTGCGGCGCTTGCTGCTGTTCATTCTGTTGTTCAGCCTGTGTTTCACCGTGCTGGCGAGCACTGTGCAGCTGTACTTCGAATACCGCCGCGAGATGCGCGATATCGACTCGCGCATGGAGTTGATTCGGGCCGGTTACCTGGCCAGTCTGGAGCGCAGTCTCTGGGACTTGAACCAGGAACAACTGAACGTGCAGCTGCGGGGGCTGGTGGACTTTTCCGACGTAGCGCGGGTGCACCTGATCAGCCCCGATTTCGATCTGCTGCAAGGCAATGCCGACCCGATCGGGCCGTTACGCATCGAGCGTTTTGAACTGGATTATCAGCCGCCGACCGGGCCACCACGGCACCTAGGCCAGTTGGAGGTCAGCACCGACCTGGGCGCGGTGCATCAGCGCCTGTTTGCCACCGGTTTGACCAGCCTGCTGTGGATGAGCGTGTTTCTGTGCGGCCTGGCGGTGGCGTTGTCGGGGCTGTTTTACCGCTTGGTCACTCGGCACCTGCAAGTCATGGCCGAGTTTGCCCGGCGCATCGCTGCCGGTGACTGGCACGAGCCGTTGCACCTGGACAAGCGCCGCAACGCTCACGAAGACGAGATCGACACCGTGGCCCACGCGCTGGACGATATGCGCCGGGCGATTCTCAGCGACATTGACCGCCGCGAAACCGATCGGCTGGCCCTGCAAGACAATCGCGATGAATTGCTCAGGCTGGTCGAGCGCCGCACCGCCAGCCTGATGCGCGCCAAGGACGAAGCCGAGGCCGCCAACCTCGCCAAGTCGCGCTTTCTGGCGACCATGAGCCACGAGTTGCGCACCCCGCTCAACGGCATTCTCGGCATGGCTGAATTGCTGCGCGGCGCTCGTCTGGATGAGCGTGACGGCAAACGTCTGGATGCGCTGTACAAGGCCGGGGAAGGGCTGCTGTCGATTCTCAACGAAGTGCTGTATTTCGCGCGGTTGGAGGAGGGCGTCAGCCACCCGGAACCGGTCGATTTCTCGGTCCGGCAACTGCTCGACGAAGTGCTGACCCTGCTGGAACCACGTGCGTTGAGCAACGACACGACGCTGCACTGCCGAATCGATCCGCAGGTCGCCGAACGGCATCATGGGGCCGAGCAATTCTTGCGTCAGGTGCTGAGCAACTTGCTGGCCAACGCGATCAAGTTCACCGAAGGCGGCAAGGTTGAGGTCGACGTCACGCTGCTGGCGCAAGGCCCGGAACAGGCGGGGCAACGCTTACGGGTGAGCGTGACGGACAACGGCATCGGCATCGCTCCGGCCATGCAGGAGAAGATTTTCGAGCGCTTCACCCAGGCCAGCGAAGAAGTGGCGCAACGCTTTGGCGGCACCGGGCTCGGGCTGGCGATCAGCAAACATCTGGTCGAGCAATTGGGCGGACGGATCGGCGTTGAAAGTGAAGTCGGGCGGGGCAGTTGTTTCTGGTTCGAACTGACGTTGCAGGCGTCTACCGGCGTCATCACGGTGGCGCGGAGCAGCGCATCCGTGCAGGCGCTGAAGGTGCTGGTGGTCGAGGATGTGGCGCTGAACCGCGAAGTGGTCAGCGGTTTGTTGCAGCGCGACGGGCATCAGGTCTGGCTTGCCGAAGAGGGCGAACAGGCGCTGGCGCAATGTGCCGGGCAAGCCTTCGATTTGATCCTGCTCGATGTGCACCTGCCGGGCATCAGCGGCGTCGAGCTGTGCAAATTGATTCGCCACACCCAAGGCCCGAACCGTCAGACGCGGATCTTCGCCCTGACCGCCAGCGTGCAGCCGGCCTTGATGCGCGGTTATCTGGAGGCCGGGATGGACGGCATTCTCGCCAAGCCGCTGAAGCTCGAAAACCTGCGACAAGTGCTGGCCGGGCAACTGCCGGTGTCCACACCACAACCGGATGACGAGGCGATGGATTGGCCGCTGCTGGACACCCATCGCACCTTGCTCGGGGAGCAGAAACTTCAGGGCTTGCTGGCGGTGTTGCGCGACTCGATCCATCAGCATCGTGACGCACTCACCGAAGCCATCGAGGCCGACGACTGCACTGAAGTCGCCCACCTGGCGCATCGACTGGCCGGTAGCAGCGACTCATTGGGTTTTCGTGCGTTGGCCAATGTGCTGCGAGACTTGGAAGAGGCCGCGATGGTCAACGACGAGTCGGCATTGCGGGCGTTGGCGCCCAAGGTTCAGGAGCAATTGCGGGTCTCGCAACAGACGCTGGCGGACCTTTTGCACTGCTGACGTACAAGTTCGTTACGACTTTTTACAACTTCGATCTTTACGGTCAACCGGACCTTACATGCGCTTCCAATAATCGAGCCAACCGCCACAGCGCGGTCTTCGAAGCTTATTGGAGATAATAATAATGAACTGCCGTAAAGCTGATCCTTCCCCGCGCCATGCCGCACACCTTGCTGATTATTGAGGTGCGGACATGAGCGAATCTACCGAAACCAAAGGCATCCAACTCACCCGCGCCCTGAAAAGCCGGCACATTTTCATGTTGTCGCTGGGCGGCGTGATTGGCACCGGGCTGTTCATGGGCTCCGGGGTAACGATCAATCAGGGCGGGCCGGTGGGCGCGATTCTGGCGTACTTGGTCGCTGGTTTTTTGATGTACCTGGTGATGGTCTGCCTGGGCGAACTGTCCGTGCAAATGCCAGTGTCCGGCTCGTTTCAAACCCATGCCACTAAGTTCATCGGGCCCGCCACCGGGTTCATGATCGGCTGGGTGTACTGGATGAGCTGGGCGACCACCGTGGGCCTGGAGTTCACAGCGGCGGGCATGTTGATGACACGCTGGTTTCCGGCGGTGCCGATCTGGTATTGGTCGGCGCTGTTCGTGGTGGTGTTGTTCGGTTTGAACGCACTGGCGACCCGCGCCTTCGGTGAAGCGGAATACTGGTTCTCCGGGATCAAGGTGGCGGCGATTCTTGGCTTTATCGTGGTCGGCGTGCTGGTGATCTTCGGCGCCATCCCGCTGACCAGCGGTGCACCGGCGCCGATGATGAACAACCTGATCGGCGACTCATTGTTCCCCAACGGCCTGTCGGCGGTGTTCGCGGTGATGATGACCGTGGTCTACGCCTTCCAGGGCTGCGAGATCATGGGCGTGGCCGCCGGCGAAACCGATCAACCGGAAAAAAGCATCCCGCGCGCGGTGCGCAACGTGGTGTTTCGCGTGTTGATTTTCTATGTGCTGGCGATTGTGGTGCTCTCGGCGATTGTGCCGTGGCAGCAGGCCGGATTGATGGAAAGTCCGTTCGTGCAGGTGTTCGACATGGTCGGCATTCCTTATGCCGCAGACCTGATGAACTTCGTGATCCTCACGGCGATTCTGTCGGTGGGCAACTCCGGCCTGTATGCCTCGACGCGCATTCTGTGGGCGATGTCGAAGACCGGCATGGCACCGAAAAGCCTGTCGCCCTTGAGCAAGCGCGGCGTGCCGCTGCGGGCGCTGAGCATCACCTTGTGCTTTGCGCTGGTGTCGCTGATGACCAGTTTTGTCGCGGCAGACACGCTGTTCATGGTGCTGATGGCGGTGAGCGGCATGTCCGGCACCGTGACCTGGATCGTGATTGCGCTGGCGCAGTACAAATTCCGCAGGGCGTATCTGCGTGATGGCGGCAAACTCAGCGACCTGAAATACCGCGCGCCGTGGTTCCCGCTGCTGCCGCTGACGTGTATTGCGTTGTGCTGTTCGCTGTTTGTGTTCCTGGCGCTGGATGAAACGCAACGGCCTTCGCTGTACTGGGGCTTCGGATTTATTGCGCTGTGCTATGGCGCGTACTTCCTGATCCATCGCAAGCGCGAAGCGGTGTTGGCGCCGAGTTTGCCGACTGTGTAACTGCCACAACGAACCTCCTGTGGGAGCGAGCCTGCTCGCGAAGACGGCATCACATTCAACATCACTGTTGAGTGATCCACCGCTTTCGCGAGCAGGCTCGCTCCCACAGTGGTTTTGCGGCGGGCTGTAGGCAGTTGTTCGAAGTTGTAACAGCGCCACTCTCAGGGCGCCGGATTAATTAAATAAATCTTTTAAATACAAATAGATAGACAAATTTTTAAGCTGTTACAGCTCATTTATCTGCCGATTGCCGCCTTACTGAACACTCGTTTAGTATGGCCTCAAGTCGCATCACCTCAGACCAATCACAATAATTCGAGGATTCGCATGACTACTCACTCTTCTCTGCTCAGTCAGGTCGAAGCCGGCGTTGCCTGGATCACCCTCAATCGCACGGCCCAGCGCAACGCGCTGGACATTCCGACTCTGAAAAACCTCCACGCCTTGCTGGACCAATTCAACGCCGACCCCGCCGTGCGCGTGGTTGTGCTGACCGGCAGCGGTCGCAGCTTCTGCGCCGGAGCCGACCTCGCCGAGTGGGCCGAAGCCGAAGCCCGTGGCGCCCTCGAAACCTACGGCTGGACCGAAACTGCTCACGCCTTGATGAGCCGTTTGTACAGCCTGGAAAAACCGACCATCGCCGCCATCAATGGCACCGCCGTCGGCGCCGGCATGGACCTGACGCTGTGCTGCGACCTGCGCATCGCAGCGCAATCGGCACGCTTCAAGGCCGGCTACACCAGCATGGCCTACTCGCCGGACGCTGGCGCCAGTTGGCATCTGCCACGGCTGATCGGTACCGAACAAGCCAAACGCCTGTTGTTCCTCGACGAATTGTGGGGCGCCGACCGTGCGTTGGCCTCGGGCCTGGTCGGTGAAGTCTGCGCCGATGAGCAACTGCTCGACGTTGCCACCGAACTGGCCACCCGCCTGGCCAACGGCCCGACCTTCGCGTTTGCCCAGACCAAAAAACTCATGCGTGAGGGCGCCCAACGCAGCCTGCCGGAGCAACTGCAAGCCGAGCTCGCCGCCGGCCTGTTGTGCGGTCGCAGCGAAGACGGCAACGAAGCCCTGCGCGCCTCCATCGAAAAACGCCCGGCCAATTTCGTCGGCCGCTAAGCCCCGACACCACCTTCAGTACACGAACAACAGGTAGCCCCATGAATTTCCAACTGACCCAAGAACAAGAAATGTTGGTGGACGCGGTACGCAGTTTTGTCGCCAAGGAACTGCTGCCCCATGAGGAAGCGGTCGACCGTGCCGACGAAGTTTCCCCGGAGCTGGCGGCGCAGATTCGCGGCAAGGCCATCGCCGCCGGTTTCTATGCTTTCAACATGCCCGAAGAAGTCGGCGGCGGTGGTCTGGACTACCTGTCCCAGGCGCTGATCGAACGTGAACTGTCGAAGGTCTCCTGGGCGCTGCATGTGTTCGTCGCTCGGCCGTCGAAAATTCTCATGGCCTGCACTGGCGATCAGATCAACGACTACCTGTTGCCGTGCATCCAGGGCGAGAAAATCGACTGCTTCGCGCTGACCGAACCGGGTGCCGGTTCCGATGCCAACGCGATCAAGACCCGCGCCGTCCGCGACGGTGATGACTTCATCCTGAACGGCAGCAAACACTTCATCAGCCACGCCGGTCATGCCGATTTCGCCATCGTCTTCGCGGTGACCGACACCTACGAACATAACGGCCGCCAGCGCAACGCCGTGACCTCGTTCCTGGTCGACCGCAACACACCGGGCATGACCATCCGCCGCGGTCCGAAATGCGTGAGCAACCGTGGTTACCACACCTACGAAATGTTCTTCGACGACTGCCGTGTACCGGCTACCAAAGTGCTCGGCGAAGTCGGCAAGGGCTGGGACGTGGCCAACGCCTGGCTGACCGCCGGGCGCGTCATGGTTGCCGCCAACTGCGTCGGTCAGGCGCAACGGGCGCTGGATGTGTCGCTGCAATGGGCGGCGGATCGCAAGCAATTCGGCCAGCCGATCGGCACCTATCAAGGCGTCTCGTTCAAGCTCGCGGACATGGTCACGCAGATCCGCGCGGCCGAGCTGCTGACCTTGCACACCGCGTGGAAAATGGACCAGGGCAGCATGACCGATGGCGAGGCCGGCATGGCCAAGCTGTTCGCCAGTGAGGTGCTCGGCAAAGTCGCCGATGAAGCGGTGCAGATTTTCGGCGGCATGGGCCTGATGGATGAATGCCCGGTGGAACGCATCTGGCGTAACGCGCGGATCGAGCGCGTCTGGGAAGGCACCTCGGAGATCCAGCGCCACATCATTTCCCGCGAATTGCTGCGGCCGTTGTTGCGCTGATCGGCCCGGAGAATTTTTATGTCGCAGACGATTCGTGACAACCTCAAACGCCTGCTCGCGCCGCGCCATTTGGCGTTTGTCGGTGGCCGCAGCATGGCTCGCGCCCTCAAGCGCTGCGCCGAAGGTGGCTACCTGGGCGAGATGTGGCTGGTCAACCCGCAGCACGACACGCTTGAAGGCGTACCGTGCGTACGCAGCATCGCCGAACTGCCGTGCGGCCCGGACGCGGTGTTCATCGCGACCAACCGCGAACTGACCCTGACCTGCGTTGCGGAACTGGCGACCAAGGGTGCGGGCGGCGCGATCTGCTACGCCTCCGGGTTTGCCGAAACCGGCGCTGAAGGCCTGGCCTTGCAGCAACAATTACTGAAAGCGGCTGGCAGCATGGCGCTGCTCGGCCCCAACTGCTATGGCCTGCTCGACTACTTGCACAGCTCCGCGCTGTGGCCGGTGGCCCATGGCGGCAAATCGGTGGAGAAGGGCGTCGCCGTGCTGACCCAGAGCGGCAACTTCGCCTACAACCTGTCGATGAGCGACCGCTCGCTGCCGGTGGCCTACATGGCGTCGGTCGGCAATCAGGCGCAACTGGGCATCGCCGAATTGATGGACGTGTTGCTCGATGAGCCGCGCGTCACGGCCATCGGCTTGCACCTCGAAGGCCTGAAAAACGTACCGGGTTTCGCCCGCGCTGCCCACAAGGCGCTGGAGAAAGGCATCCCGATCATCGCCCTGAAAACCGGCGTGTCGCAGATCGGTGCCGAACTGGCGCTCAGTCACACCAGTTCGCTGTCCGGCTCGGATGCGCTGTACGACAGTTTGTTTGCGCGCCTCGGCGTGATCCGCGTCAGTGGTCCGGTGAGTTTTGTCGAAACCCTGAAAGCTGCGGCGTGCGGCCAGTTGCCGGTGGGCAACAGCCTGATCGCACTGGCCTGTTCCGGTGGTGACGCCGGGTTGATTGCCGACTACGCCGAACGCAATGACTTGAGCCTGCCCAAACTCAATGAGGGCCAAGTCGGGGAACTGGCACAGGTACTTCCAACTTACGCCAACCTGGTCAATCCGCTGGATTTCACCACGGCGATCTGGGGCGACGGCGACGCCTTGAACCGCATGCTCGACAGTGCCCTGCGCACCGAAGCCGACGCCGCGATGCTGGTGCTCGATTACCCAGCGGAGTTCACCGGTGAGCGCAAGGAATGCGACCTGCTGCTGGAACTGTTTTGCGCTGCACTGGTGCGCCACGGCAAGACCGGTTTTGTCACCTCGGCGTTTCCCGAATTGCTGCCGGCCCACGCTCGTGAACGTCTGCATGCGCAAGGCGTTGCTGCGTTGCAAGGCGTGGAAGACGGTTTGGCCGCGTGGGGGCGCATTGCCGGTTATCAGCGCAATCGTCAGGCGCTGCTGGCGCTCGGTGAATCGGCGCTGGTGCCGCATTGTCCGCACGCCTTGGTTGGCGAAGGACGCCTGCTCAACGAGTGGGATTCGAAAACTGCTTTGCGCGCCTTTGGCCTGCCGACGCCCAACGGCGTCTTGAGCACGCCGGACAAAGCGTTGAATGACGCCAACGCGCTGGGTTATCCGCTGGTGCTCAAAGCGGTCAGCGCGCAACTGCCACACAAAACCGAAGCCGGTGCTGTGGCGTTGAACATCAAGGACGCCACGGCCCTGAGCGCGGCACTGGAAAAAATGCGCGCAAGCATTGCCGAGTACGCACCGCAGGTGCCGTTCGATCAAGTGCTGCTGGAGCCGATGGCCAAGCCGCCGCTGGCTGAATTGATCGTCGGCATCAAGCGCGAAAACGACTTCGGCCTGGCCTTGGTCATCGGCGCTGGCGGGATTCTGGTGGAGTTGCTCAAGGACAGTCGCAGCCTGCTGCTGCCGACCACCGACGGCGCCATTCGCAAGGCTGTTTTAAGCCTGCGCAGTGCCGCGTTGCTGCAAGGGTTTCGCGGTCGTGAAGCGGCGGATCTGGATTCGCTGGTGACAGCGATCCGTGCGGTGGCCGATTACGCCTGCGAAAACGCCGGGCTGTTGCTGGAACTCGATGTGAACCCATTGTTGGTCGGTGCCGCTGGCACGACTGCGGTTGATGCGTTGATTCGCCTTGGCCACGAGTGAGGATGTGAACATGCAAACCACAACATTGACCGGCGGCCAGGCCCTGGTGCGTCTGCTGGCCAACTACGGCGTCGACACCGTGTTCGGCATTCCCGGCGTGCACACGCTGGAGCTGTATCGCGGCCTGCCCGGCAGCGGCATTCGCCATGTCCTGACCCGCCACGAGCAGGGCGCCAGTTTCATGGCCGACGGCTATGCACGCGTCAGCGGTAAACCGGGCGTGTGCTTCATCATCACCGGGCCGGGCGTGACCAATGCCGCCACCGGCATCGGCCAGGCGTATGCCGACTCGATTCCGATGCTGGTGATTTCCAGCGTCAACCACACCGCCAGCCTCGGCAAGGGCTGGGGTTGCCTGCACGAAACCCAGGACCAACGCTCGATCACCGCACCGATCACCGCGTTCTCGGCGGTCGCATTAAGCGCCGAGGACCTGCCGGAACTGATCGCCCGCGCCTACGCGGTGTTCGACAGCGAGCGTCCGCGCCCGGTGCACATCTCGGTGCCGCTGGATGTGCTGTCGGCAAAAATCACCCGTGACTGGAGCAACGACGTCGTGCGCCGTCCGGGTCGCGGCGCCGCGTCAACTACAGCATTGGAGGAGGCCGTAGCCAAACTGCAAAACGCCAAGCGGCCGATGATCATTGCCGGTGGCGGCGCGTTGAATGCGCAGCAAGCACTGCGCGACATCAGCACCCGACTCGCTGCGCCGCTGTTCACCAGCGTCGCCGGCAAAGGCCTGTTGCCGCCGGATGCACCGCTGAACGCGGGCTCGACCTTATGTGTCGAGCCCGGTTGGAACCTGATCGCCGAAGCCGACGTGGTGCTGGCGGTCGGCACGGAAATGGCCGACACCGATTTCTGGCGCGAGCGCTTGCCGCTGAATGCCGAACTGCTGCGTGTGGACATCGACCCACGCAAGTTCAACGACTTCTACCCGTGCGCGGTGGCCTTGCACGGCGACGCGCAACAAACCCTCGCCGCGCTGCTGGAACGTCTGCCGTCCACCGAGCGTGATGCCAGCGCAGCGGTTACTGCCGTCGCGGCCTTGCGCGAAGCCGTAAAGGCAAGCCATGGCCCATTGCAGTCGATCCACCAGGCGATTCTCGAGCGCATCGCCGCCGAGTTGCCGGCCGATGCGTTCATCAGCACCGACATGACCCAACTGGCCTACACCGGCAACTACGCCTTCAACAGCCTGGCACCGCGCAGCTGGTTGCACCCGACTGGCTACGGCACCTTGGGGTACGGCTTGCCAGCGGGCATCGGCGCCAAGTTCGGTGCGCCGCAGCGGCCAGGCCTGGTGTTGGTCGGCGACGGTGGTTTCCTCTACACCGCGCAAGAACTGGCGACCGCCGTCGAGGAACTCGACAGCCCGCTGGTGGTGCTGCTGTGGAACAACGATGCGCTGGGCCAGATCCGCGACGACATGCTCGGGCTCGACATCGAACCGATTGGCGTACTGCCACGCAACCCGGATTTCGCCGCCCTCGGCCGTGCGTTCGGCTGCACCGTCAGCCAGCCGCAAAGCCTGGCCGAGCTGCAAACCGATCTGCGCCACGGCTTCAAGCGCAACGGCGTGACCCTGATCGAACTCAAGCATGCGTGCGCGCACTGATTTTCATTTTCTGGCTGAGGTATCGCCATGCGCTTTTCCGATCTGACTCAACGTATCGCCGGGGACGGCGCTGCCGCGTGGGACATCCATTACCGCGCACTCGCGCTGCAAGAGCAGGGTGAAGACATTCTGCTGCTGTCGGTCGGCGACCCGGATTTCGACACGCCGGCGCCAATCGTGCAGGCCGCCATCGACAGCCTGTTGTCCGGCAACACCCACTACGCCGACGTGCGTGGCAAACGCGCCTTGCGTGAAAGCATCGCCAGACACTACGGACGGCGCAGCGGCCAGCAGGTTTCGGCCGAACAGGTCATCGTCCTGGCCGGCGCGCAATGCGCGTTGTTCAGCGTCGCCCAATGTGTGCTCAACCCCGGCGATGAAGTGATTGTCGCCGAGCCGATGTACGTGACCTATGAAGCGGTCTTCGGTGCCTGTGGCGCCGTGGTGATTCCGGTACCGGTGCGTTCGGAAAATGGTTTTCGCGTGCTGCCTGAAGATGTCGCGGCGCGCATCACGCCGCGCACTCGCGCGTTGGCGCTGAACAGTCCACATAACCCGTCGGGCGCCAGTTTGTCCCGCTCCACCTGGCAAGCATTGGCCGACCTGTGCATCGCTCACGACCTGTGGCTGATTTCCGATGAGGTCTACAGCGAGCTGTTGTTCGATGGCGAGCATGTGAGCCCGGCCAGTTTGCCGGGCATGGCCGAGCGCACCGCGACGCTCAACAGCCTGTCGAAATCCCACGCCATGACCGGTTGGCGAATCGGCTGGGCAGTGGCGCCACCGGCCCTCGCGGCACACCTGGAAAACCTCGCGCTGTGCATGCTCTACGGCTTGCCGGATTTCGTGCAGGACGCCGCCGTCGTCGCCCTCGAAAGCAACTTGCCCGAGCTGGAGGCGATGCGCGAAGCCTATCGCCAACGCCGTGATCTGGTCTGCGAATGCCTGGCCGATTGCCCTGGCGTACGCGCCTTGAAACCCGATGGCGGGATGTTCGTGATGGTCGATATCCGCGACACCGGGCTCAGCGCGCAGGCGTTTGCCGACCGCTTGCTCGACCGCCATGGCGTGTCGGTATTGGCTGGTGAAGCCTTCGGCCCGAGCGCCGCCGGGCACATTCGCCTGGGGCTGGTATTGGGCGCGGAACCGTTGCGTGACGCCTGCCAGCGCATCACCCGTTGCGCCACTGAATTGCTGGAGTCTCAGGTTTATGCATAACCATAAAGCGCTGTTTATCGATGGCCACTGGCAAACCCCGTCGGGGCAGGGCATCGCCGAGGTGATCAACCCGGCCACTGAAGAAGTCGCAGGCTCAGTGCCGCTGGGCGATGAGCGCGATGTCGACAACGCGGTGGCCGCCGCACGCAAGGCGTTCAGTTCATGGTCGCGCACGCCGTCGAGCGTGCGTGCCGGTTACATCCGCGCCCTCGCCGAGCAGTTGCGCGCGCGGGCTGATGAGATGGCTTCGCTCATTACCGCTGAATTGGGCATGCCGGTGCAGTGGTGCCGCTCGGTGCAGGTCGACGGGCCGATCATCGGGCTCGAGCACTACGTCGAACTCGCAGGCCTGATGGACGAAGTGCGTGAGGTCGGCAACTCGCTGGTGATTCGCGAAGCGGTGGGTGTGTGCGCGTTCATCAACCCGTGGAATTACCCGCTGCATCAACTGATCGGCAAGCTCGCCCCGGCGCTGGCCGCCGGTTGTACGGTGGTGGTCAAGCCGAGCCAGGAAACCCCGCTGCACGCCTTTTTGCTGGCGCAGATGATCGAGTCCATCGGCTTGCCGGCCGGTGTATTCAACCTGGTCAGCGGGCCAGGTTCGAAGGTCGGCGAAGCACTGGCCAAACACCCGGACGTCGACATGGTCTCGTTCACCGGCTCGACCGGCGCCGGGGTTCGTGTGGCGCAAGCCGCCGCGCCGTCGGTGAAACGCGTGTGCCTGGAACTGGGCGGCAAGTCACCGCTGCTCATTGCCGAAGACGCCGACCTCGCCGCCGCTGTGCGCTACGGCGTGCAAGACGTGATGATCAACTCTGGTCAAACCTGCACCGCGTTGACTCGCATGTTGCTGCCGGCCAGTCGTTACGCTGAAGCCGTGGAATTGGCCATCGCCGAAACCCAAAGCCTGCGCATGGGCGATCCATTGGACCCGCAGAGTTTCCTCGGGCCGATGTGTTCGGCGGCGCAACGGCGCACCGTGCGTGACTACATTCAGGTCGGCCAGCAGGAAGGCGCCCGGCTGGTGTGCGGCGGCGACACGGCCGAGGCATTCGAGCGTGGTTTCTACGTCAGCCCGACGCTGTTCGCCGATGTCGACAACCGGATGCGCATCGCCCAGGAAGAAATATTCGGCCCGGTGCTGTGCCTGATTCCCTACACCGATGAAGCACAGGCGATTCAGCTCGCCAACGATTCGCCGTTCGGCCTGTCCAGCGGTGTCTGGGCCGGCAGTGCTGAACGCGCCTTGCATCTGGGGCGGCAGTTGCGTGCCGGGCAGTGTTTCCTCAACGGCGCAGCGTTCAATTATCAGGCGCCGTTTGGTGGCTACAAACAGTCGGGCAATGGCCGCGAGTGGGGCGAGGAAGGGCTCAACGAGTTCGTTGAAGTGAAGGCGATTCAGGTGTGATCGCTCATTGAATGCGCGTATTACCGACTTCAAACTCAACGCTGGTAAATGTTTAAGGAATTGTCATGAAAGTACTGATCGTCCACGCTCACCCGGAACCGAAATCCTTCACCGCCGCCCTGCGTGACCAGGCTGTCGCGACCCTTGAAGGCCAAGGGCATGAGGTTCAGGTCAGCGACTTGTACGCGATGAACTGGAACCCGGTGGCGAGCGCCGATGATTTTTCTTCGCGGGAAAACCCGGAGTACCTGGTGTATGCGCTGGAGCAACGGTTGGGTGTGAAAAGCCAGTCGCTGGCGCCGGACATCCGGCAGGAACTCGACAAGTTGCTGTGGGCTGACCTGCTGATCCTCAATTTCCCGATTTTCTGGTTCTCGACCCCGGCCATACTCAAGGGCTGGATCGACCGGGTGCTGGTGTCGGGGATTTGCTATGGCGGCAAGCGCTTTTACGATCAGGGCGGCTTGAGCGGCAAGAAGGCGCTGGTGACCGTGACCCTGGGTGGGCGCGAGCACATGTTCGGTGATGGCGCGATTCACGGTCCGCTGGAAGACATGCTGCGACCGATCTTGCGGGGCACGCTGGCGTATGTCGGCTTCGACGTGCTGGAGCCGTTCGTGGCGTGGCACGTGCCGTACATCAGCGACGAGGCGCGCAAGGACTTCCTGACGAGCTATCAGCAGCGTCTTGAGCACTTGAGCGATGACCAGCCGATGCAGTTTCCGCGGTTGGCGCAGTTTGATGAGGCGTTGTATCCGTTGCCGGTCTGAACCGGCGATGTACCTGACATTTTGATGTGGCTCTTTCGGGCCCTTTCGCGAGCAGGCTCGCTCCCACAGGTTTTGCGGATGACTCAAATCCACTGTGGGAGCGAGCCTGCTCGCGAAGGGGCCGGTGAGTCCAACCCAAAATCAATGGATAACCCAATGCCCTAACCAGGCAGCCCGGGCATCGGCTATCAGATTTAGATTTCCTTCACCGGCGTCTCACCCTCGACCCCTTTGATCAACCCGATGGCATGCAGGCAATCGGCCTTGTTCACATACGACTCGCCACTGGCGATGGTCTCGTGATTCCCCGCCCTCAACCGCCAGCGCCATTGTCCTTTGCCGGTGCTCGGGGTGCCCCTGGATTGCCTGTAAATCTCGAAATACATACTGCTCGCTCCATGCGATGGGTTATTGCGACAACCTGTGTGACGCGTCGGGGGCAAGCCTAGCGGAGCTGGGTTTTTTGGCCACCGGGCATTTGTTTCCGGGCATTTGAAAATATTTCTGCCGGCGCCGGCGGGCCGGTGGAAATGGCCAAAACCCCCTCGGATTCGCCCTTGCATCACCACCCTTGGTCCTGCTTAATACGACTCGGCTCATGGCGTCGAGAAACCGGCGACGACCCCGGATTGTAGAAAAACCACTATAAAAAAGAGCAATCAATTGACTCATCAGCACGGAACGCAACTGGCCGGGCCTCTGGCGTTATCGCTCGTCATCCCGGTGTTCAATGAAGCAGCCACCGTCGACTTGTTCCTCGCGCGGATCAATGACGTCTTCAAGGACGAGGCGCTGATCGGTCTGGAGCTGGTGTTCGTCAATGACGGCAGCACCGACACGACGCTGGATCTATTGCTGGAACGCCAACTGACGGACCCGCGCCTGCGCATCGTTGATCTGAGCCGTAATTTCGGCAAGGAAGCGGCGTTGACCGCGGGTTTGCAGACCGCCACCGGCCAGGTCGTGGTGCCGATCGACGTTGATTTGCAGGACCCGCCCGAGGTCATCCTCGAGATGATTGCTCGCTGGCGTGAAGGCTATGAAGTGGTGCTGGGCCATCGTGTGAGTCGTAAAACCGATTCCTGGGCCAAGCAGACCTCAGCCAACTGGTTCTACCGCCTGCACAACAAAATTGCCGAGCAGCACCTGCCGGAAAACGTCGGTGACTTCCGGCTCATGGACCGCTGCGTGATCGATGCCTTGCAGACCTTGCCCGAGTCCCGGCGCTTTATGAAAGGCCTGTTCGCCTGGGTCGGTTTTCGCACCACTCACGTCAACTACGAGCGCCCGGAGCGGGCGGCCGGAGCGACCAAGTTCAACGGCTGGCGCTTGTGGAACTTCGCTTTGGAGGGCATCACCAGTTTCAGCACCGAACCGCTGCGGATCTGGACCTACCTCGGGCTGCTCGTTTCGCTGATTTCCTTCTCGTTCGCCATCTTCATCATATTGCGCACCCTGATTTCCGGTATCGACCTTCCGGGTTACGCCTCGCTGATGGTCGCCGTGACCTTTCTGGGTGGCCTGCAATTGATTGGCATCGGTGTGCTGGGTGAATACCTGGGCCGAACCTATATCGAATCGAAACGCCGGCCGGTGTATCTGGTGCGGCGTGTCTATGACCCCAAGGACTGAACCGTGGATCTCAAGGAAACCGACATTCTCGGTTCAAGCATCGATCAGCATTGGTATTACGCGTCGAAAGCGGCGGCGACCATGCGGTTGCTCGGCAGCACTCCGTTCAAGAAGATTCTCGATGTGGGCGCAGGCTCCGGGTTCTTCACTCACCATCTGCTGAGTCATTCCTCGGCCAGCGAAGCGTGGTGTGTGGACATCAGTTACGACGCCGACTCGGACGCCAGCACCGCCGGCAAACCGGTGCATTACCGTCGCGAAATCGATGCGGTGGACGCCGACCTGGTGTTGCTGATGGACGTGCTGGAGCATGTCGACGACGACGTCGGGTTGCTCAAGGCCTATGTCGACAAAGTCCCCTCTGGCAGCCGGTTCCTGATGACGGTGCCGGCGTTCCGGTTTCTCTGGAGCGGGCACGACGAGTTTCTCGAACACAAGCGCCGCTACACCCTGGCGCAACTGGAAACCGTGGCCCGGGACGCCGGGTTGACGGTGCAGCAGGGCGCTTATTATTTCGGCCTGGTGTTCCCGATTGCCGCCACGTTGCGACTGCTGCCCAAGGGCGCGCAACCCTCGCCGCCGCGTTCGCAACTCAAGCGCCATCACCCGCTGGTGAATACGCTGTTGAAGTCCTTGTGCAGCATCGAGTTGCCGTTCATGAACGCCAATCGTCTGGCCGGGTTGACGGTGTTTGTCCTGGCGCAGAAGCCGTGACGTCAGCTGAAAAATCCGCCCTGATCAAGCGTGGCCTGCGCTTTGCCGTGACCGGGCTGTTCGTCACGGCCCTGCATGCGCTGGTGGCCGTGCTGTTCATCAATTACGTGTCGCCATTGCCGCCGCTGGCCAATGGCGTGGCGTTTGCCGTGGCGACCGTGGTGTCCTACGTGATCAATACCACCTGGAGTTTTTCCGCGCGATTGCACGGTCGGACACTGCTGCGTTTCATGATGGTGTCCGTTGCCGGTTTTCTGCTGGCGATGCTGGTGGCCTGGGCTGCGCAGATGGCCGGGCTGCATTATTTGCTGGGGATTGGCGCCGTGGCGCTGACGATTCCGGCCTTCACCTTTGTACTGCATAACTTTTGGACGTACCGATGAAGGATCTTGTTAAACGCCTGCCGCTCAACCTGCTGCCCCTGTTGATCGGTGTTGTGGCTTTTTTCATCGTGGTCGGGCCGAGGGCGCTGAACCCGCAAAACATTGCGTGGCTAGGGAACGGTGATCCGGCGACGCATTATCTGGGCTGGGCGTTTTTCCGTCAGTCGCCGTGGTCCTTTCCTGTCGGGCTCAATCCTTCCTATGGGCTGGAATTGGGCAATGGCATCATTTTCTCTGATTCCAATCCGCTGTTGGCCCTCTTGTTCAAACCGTTCGCCTCGCTGTTGCCGATGCCTTTCCAGTATTTCGGGTTGTGGTTCCTGGCCTGTTTTGTCTTGCAGGCCTGGTTCGCATGGAAACTGTTGGGGCTGGTTTCTTCCCATGTGGGTGTACGTGCCGTGGGGACGGCGCTGTTTCTCTTCGCACCGCCGATGATCATGCGCATGCCGTTCCACTTGTCCCTCGGTGGTCATTTTCTGGTGCTGGCTTCGTTGTACCTGGGGCTGCACCCGGATTTGCGCCGTCGACGTCTGGCCTGGGGCGCATTGCTGGCGGCGGCCGCGTTGATCCATGCGTATTTTCTGGCGATGGTGGCCGTGATCTGGATTGCCGACCTCACGGCCGGTTATTTCAGGAAAAAACTGACGCTGCAGTCTGTTGCCATCGAATTGATCGGGCTGTTTTCGCTGGTCAGTTTTTGCTGTTGGCAGGCAGGCTATTTTTCGGTGGGCAGTGGCGCGATATCGGACGGTTTTGGCATGTACGCCATGAACCTGTTGTCATTGATCGATCCGGGGCAGTGGTCGTATGTATTGAAGGATGTACCCGGTGTCCAAGGGTTCGGTGATGGCGAAGGGTTTTTGTTTCTCGGCCTGGGGCTGATCACGCTGGGCATCTGTGCCGTGGCGGGGTTGCTGCAGGGTAAAACCGGTTTTCGCCAACGGCTGGGGCGGCACCCGCTGCTGTTTCTGGCGCTGGCAGGGCTGACCCTGTTTTCGCTGTCAAACCATGTGGCAATGGGGTCGCTCGAATTCACCTATCCATTGCCCCCGCTAGTGATCTCTATCGCCAATGTCTTCCGTGCATCCGGACGGATGTTCTGGCCGGTCTACTACGCGATTATCTTCACCATCCTTTTCCTGGTGATCCGGGCCAACTCGCCTCGAACCGCCGTGAGTCTGATGTCGCTGGCGTTGCTGATTCAGGTTCTGGACACCCACGCCGGCTGGGAAGGGGTACGCAAGCAGTTGATGGTGGCGCCGGCCGCGAAGTGGGCCTCGCCCATGGTGGATCCGTTCTGGGAAAGCGCCGCCGCCCACTACAAGAATGTCCGCTGGATTGTTCCGCAGAACCTCTCCCCGCACTGGATGGCGGTGGCTGATTTTGCCGGTGCCCACGGCTTGGCGACGAACGCCGTTTACCTGGGGCGGATGGACACGGTCAACTGGATCAAATCCGAGCAGGAGACGGCGCGTGAAATGGCCTCGGGAAATTATGATGCCGATTCGTTGTACCTGCTCGATGAGCGTGCGCTGCTCCAGGCTGTGACGAATGTGGATACCCAATCGGACCTGTTTACCCGGATTGACGGTTTTACGGTGCTGGCACCGGGCTGGAAACACTGCAGCACTTGCTTGCAGGCCACACCGCAAGTCAACCCGCTGGAGCTGATTCCCTCCCTCGGTTCCGGACAGAAAACCGTCTTTGCCTATGGCAGCCAGGGGCGGGCGATGCTGGCCAGGGGCTGGTCCGATTCGGAGCTCTGGGGCACCTGGTCCGAAGGTCCCGAGGCTGAAGTCATGTTCCGGGTTCCGGCGCCGGTGCATTCCTTGCGCCTGGAGGCCACGGCGTTTCTACCGCCAGGGCATGCAGGGCAAAGTGTCGTCATCAGCATCAATGGCATGCCGGCGCTAAATACTCGGCTTGAACAGGCCGATGGCAACATTATCGACGTGCCGATCACGCACGAGATGCAGCAACGGGTATCGAGTCAGGGGGTACTGAGGCTGCAATTTCAATTTGCCGATGCCGTCACCCCCAAACAGTTCGGGATAGGGCAGGACGCACGGGTACTCGCACTCGGATTGAAGACCTTGACCGTCAATTGATGTCCGCTGGACATAGACGCCTCCCTCGGGCCTTTCTACACTGCCTCAAGTGTTGGGGACCGGGGGCAAGGAATGAATCGTAACGAACTGCGCAAGGCGGACATCAACCTGATGGTGGTGTTCGAGACGTTGATGCTCGAGCGCAACGTGACGCGGGTGGCGGAGAAGTTGTTTCTCGGTCAGCCGACCATCAGCTCGGCGCTCAACCGCTTGCGGGCGATGTTCAACGATCCGCTGTTCATCCGCGTCGGCCACCGCATGGAACCGACGGCCCGCGCCGAGGAGTTGATCCAGTACCTGTCGCCGGCGCTGGATTCGTTGTCGGTGGCGTTGAGCCTGACCCACAGTTTCGACCCGGCCAGCAGCACCATGACCTTTCGCATCGGGCTGTCGGATGACGTCGAGTTCGGCCTGCTGCCTCCGTTGCTGCGCGCCTTGCGCCAGGAAGCGCCGAAAGTGGTGTTCGTGGTCCAGCACGTCGATTACTGGCGCATACCGGACTTGCTGGCGTCCGGCGACATCACGGTCGGCATCAGCCAGACCCGCGGACTGCCGGCCAACGCCAAGCGCAAATTGTTGCGCCACATTCTGCCAAGCATCCTGCGCGCCGATGCGTCCGACACACCGCTGACGCTCGATGAATATTGCTCACGCCCTCATGTGCTGGTCTCCCACACGGCGAACGTCAGTGGTTACGCCGATGAGTGGCTGGCCGAGATTGGCCGGACACGCCAGGTGGTGCTGTCCGTACCGCAATACAGCTCGTTGCCGGCCTTGCTCGCGGGCACCGATCTGATTGCCAGCCTGCCGGATTACACGGCCGACGCCATGGCAGCCACCGGTTTGCTGTTCAAGGAACCGTTCCCGTTCAAGACCCCGACCCTGGACCTGTCGATGGTCTGGCTCAGCCATGTCGATACCGACCCCGCCGAACGCTGGTTGCGTTCGCGCCTGGAGGTGTTCATGAGTGAACGTCCACCCTTGCCGCTGTCGGAGTGAGTCAGACGGCGCTGTGTTATACGTAGGATCTTTCTGCCCTCTACCTGGAGCCCCTCATGCCACACGTGCACATGGAATACACCGCGAACCTGCCCGGGCTGAATGCCGACGTGGCGTTGATCCGGCTCAATAATGCCTTGGTGGCTTCCGGTCAGTTTGCGGCGGAATCCGACATCAAGAGCCGGGCGCTGAAGGTCGAGACGTTCAAGGTCGGCACCGCGTTGAATGAACGGGCATTTGTGCATGTGAAACTGGCGCTGTTGAGCGGTCGCCCACCGCAGATCAAGCAGCAACTGTCGGAAAGCCTGCTGGCGGTGGTCCAGGACCTGTGTGAATGGCCAACCGGCGTCGAAGTGCAGGTGTGCGTGGAAATCCTCGATATCGATCGCGAGTCTTACACCAAGACCGCCATCAACCTCTGAATCTCAGGCCAGTGCCTGCTCGGCACAGACGTCGATCACCTGCTCGCGCAGCCAGGTGTTGGCGCTGTCCTGATCGGCGCTTTGACTCCACTGCATGTCCAGGGTGAAACCCGGCAGGCCGTTGGGGGCTTCGCAATGATTGAAGATCGCCTCGTTGGCCAGCAATTGCTGGAGGCGGCGAGGCAGGGTCAGGATGTAGTCGGTGCCGGTGATCAACTTCAGTGCTGCGCTGTAGCTGTTGGCCCGCGCGACAATCTGCCGTTTGTGCGCCTGTTGTGCCAGCCAGCCGTCGACCATGTTGGTGCTGGACGTCCACGGGGTTGGAAACACATGCCGGCGTTGCACAAAGGCTTGCAGGCTTAACCGCGGCTCCAGCGGCGTGGCACGCTTGTCGAACACGCAGACCAGGTCATCTTCCAGTAACAGCCGGGATTTGAAGTCGGTGTGGCTGCGATGGAAATTCGGGCCGAAACAGATCACCAGGTCGAGTCGGCCATCGCGCAATTCGTCGACCGGGATGTCGGTTTCGAACTTGTGCATGTTGACCATCACCGGCAGGTCGGCGAAATCGAAGCGCTTGAGCAGGCGCGGCAGAATCAGCTGTTCGAAGTACTCCGGCGCGCAGATATTGAACGTCACCGCTTGCAAGGTCGGGTCGAACGCCTGGGCGCCGGCGTGGCACAAGTTGATGCTTTCGAGGATTTTCAGCACATGCGCGTACATGGTGCTGGCTTTGTAGGTGGGGCGCATACCGGTGCGGGTATTGATGAACAACTCGTCTTCAAAACTGGTTCGCAGCTTTTTCAGGCAGTAACTCACCGTGGACTGGCTGACGCAGAGCGCCTCCGACACACCGGTGACGCTGCTTTGCTCGTACACGGCGACAAACACCATGAGGTCCTGCATGTCGAGCTTTCTAAGCAAGTTACTGTTCAGCATCCGTTCTGTCTCGCTGTGTTCCGTGCGCGATCAGTGCGCAAACGTGTGCGAAAGATCCTAACGGAACGATGGTGCCAGGAGAATGCCTTGTAGGAAGTTTCTGCGCCGATCAGTCGATGTGTTGGTGGTAATGCCGCGGATTGAAGCGCAGGACCATCAGGATCATCAACCCCACGACCCCGGTCAGCGCCCACCAGGCCCATTCGAAACTGCCCAGTTGGTCACGAATCATCCCGGCCATCAGCGGTGAGAGGCCAGCGATCAAATACCCGATGCCTTGCACGAATGCCGTCAGGGCGCCGGCGCGTTGCGGGTCATCGAGGTGATCCAGCGACACAATCAGGCTCATCGGGAACAGCCCGCCGATGCCCAGCCCCAGCAGGCACGGCCAGAGCAGTCTCAGCTGTTGCGGGCAAAGAATCAGCCCGCAGAAACCGGCCATGATCAACGCCAGCAACACCACTAGCACCAGACGTCGGTCACGGTTGCGATTGGCGATGGCAGGCGTCACCAGCCCGGACAACACTTCCATGGCCGTCAAAAAGCCCAGCAGCAATCCCGCGTTCTGTTCGCTCCAGCCCTGTTCCACGTAGTACGGCGCGAGCCACGCCAGCACACAGGTGTAGGACGCAGTGCCCAGACCGAAGAAGATCGCGAGTAACCAGGCGCGGGGACTGGCGAAGAAGCTCGGTTGGCGGGTTGATTGCGTCGGGCGTGCGGTTGATTCGCTGCGCTGGCCAGACCACAGCAGCAGGGCCACCACGGCCAGCGCCGCCCAGACCGCCAGGCCGATGCGCCAGCTGCCGCTCTGATTCATGACCAGCGGCGCAAACGAGGCCGCAATTGCCGCGCCGCCCATGATCGACGTGACATAGAGCCCCATGCACAGGGCGACGTTGTCACGGAACCGGGCTTTGATCAGCGCCGGCATCAGGGCCTGGATCAGTGCAATACCGATACCCGCCAGCACCGCACTGAGGATCAGTTCGGCGGCCGAGTCGAGAAACAGCCGCGACGCCGTGGCCACGCCAATGATCAACAACGACAGCACCACCGTGCGCTGCTCGCCGAAGCGTTGGCTGACCCGCAAGCCGAAAAACATCGCCAGGCCCATGGCCATGACCGGCAGCATCGTCAGCAGCGAGGCCATGCTGAAACTCAGCGCAATGTCCGCGCGAATCGACGACAGCAGAGGCCCGACCGCCGCCATCGACGGACGCAGGTTAAGGGCAACGAGCATGATGCTGAACATCAGCCAAAGGGCAGGGCGGGTGGTTGCACGAACGTTTTCCATCAAGCAGGCCTTCCAAAACAAGGCCCCGATTAGGCGCGCCAAGGCTGACGGCGGCAAATCAGATAATCCGCAGCACTATTTAAAAATTAAATACCTCGGCCACACCACCGTCCCTGTGGGAGCGAGCCTGCTCGCGAAGGCGGTGTGACAGTCGATACAAAGGGCGACTGACACGACGCCTTCGCGAGCAGGCTCGCTCCCACAGGGGATTCAGGGTGTTGCGAGGGTGATTGTTTAGCCAACCCGCAACCAAGGTTCTTCAAATCCCGATTTAAAGACCTGACCGCCCGTGTGACGCTGCCGCTCATCTGTCCTCTGCGGTTTTACCTATGGGCGATTGTCCCGTCGCACTTCCCTCCGAGTTGGACTTCTGGGCGCTGTGGCACTGTCGTCACGCACGTCCCCCGGATTTCTGCATTTCCCGTTGATTGTTCTGACAGGTCCTGCGCCTTGCGCTGGATCACATCGGCAACGCCTGCGCGCTTGCCTGACGCGGAAAAAGAGAATACCCATGAGTTGTGCCACGACCTCGTTCGCCTCCCCGCAAGAAGCCCTGACCTTTCTCGAACAGAACCCGGACATTGAAATGTTCGAGCTGTTCATCCTCGACAACAACGGCGTGCCACGGGGCAAGTTGCTGCATCGCGATGAACTGCTGGCGGTGTATGAAAGTGGCCGGCCGCTGCCGAGCACCATTCTGGGCCTGACCATTAATGGCGACGACGTGGAAAACTCCGGACTGGTCTGGGACGTCGGCGACATTGACTGCCGTGCCTATCCGATCAGCGCCAGCCTGACGCGCATGCCGTGGCGGTTGATTCCGACAGCGGCGGTGCAAGTCAGCATGCACCCGAAAGAAGGCATGCCGGCGACGATCGCCGATCCCCGGCACTTGTTGGCGAAAGTGATCGAAGGCTTGCAGGCCGATGGTTATTACCCGGTGATGGCGGCGGAGCTGGAGTTTTATCTGCTGGATCAGCAGCGCGACAGCAACGGACGGCCGCAACCGGCGCGCGATGTCGATGGCGGGCGGCCGCGCACGACGCAAGTCTATGGCCTGCGTGAACTGGAGCAGATCGAACCGTTTCTGGCCGATCTCTACAGCGCCTGCAAGTTGCAAGGCATTCCGGCGCGTACGGCGATTTCCGAATACGCGCCGGGGCAGGTGGAAATTACCCTCGAACATCGCACCGATGCCCTGCAGGCGATGGACGAAGCGGTGCGTTACAAGCGGCTGGTCAAGGGCGTGGCCCACAAGCACGGGATGACGGCGTGCTTCATGGCCAAACCCTTCGACGACCTGGCGGGCACCGGCATGCACATGCACGTCAGCCTGGCGGACAGAGAGGGTAACAACCTGTTTGCCAGCGAAGCCGCGGACGGCACGCCGTTGCTCCGGCAAGCGGTCGGCGGCATGCTCAGCACCTTGCTCGATTCGTTGCTGTTGTTCTGCCCGAATGCCAACTCCTACCGCCGATTCCAGACCAACAGCTACGCTCCTCTGGCGGCGACCTGGGGCGTGGACAACCGCACGGTGAGTTTGCGCGTGCCGGGTGGGCCGGCGTTTTCCCGGCACATCGAACACCGTATTTGCGGCGCCGATGCCAACCCGTACCTGGCAGCCGCAGCGATTCTGGCCGGTATTCATCGCGGTATCCGCGAACAACTCGATCCGGGTGCGCCGGTGGAGGGCAACGGGTACGCCCAGGCCACGGAGTTGTTACCCACCGATTGGCTGACCACGTTGCGGGCGCTGGAGGGGTCGACCTGGGCGCGTGAAGCGTTCGGACAACCTTTTCTGGGCGTCTACCTGGCCGTTAAGCGCGCCGAGTATCGACAGTTCATGGGCGAAGTCGGCGAGCAGGATTGGCGTTGGTACCTGAACCAGGCCTGAATCATTCTCAAATAATCAAAACGTTTGTCGCTGGTTTTATTAGCCAACTAATCGTTGGCTTCTTTTTCACAAAAAATTGATGGTTGGGTGCCTAACATTAGTGTTGTCGCGGTCAATGAAATTTTCACATTTGCCGCAGGCACTTCTTTTCAGGAACAGCCGATCACCATGTTGAAGATTAAAGCCGTGCGCCCGGAATGGGTGACACTGATTGCCAGCGCCTTTTTGTTGACTGCCTTCAATTTTGTGCTGTGGCAGCACTTGTTTGAAATCACTGCGGCCGATGGTAAAGGCATCGTCATGCGCGTGGCATTCGGGGCGATGATTCTGGCGGCTTTCAACATTGTGCTGACCTTTCTGGCGTTCAAGCGTGTGCTCAAGCCGGTCCTGACGCTGATCTTCATGATCAGTGCCGGGGTGGCCTACTTCATGAGTCAATACGGTGTACTGATTGATACCGGCATGTTGCGTAACTTTGCGCAAACCAATGCGACAGAAGTTCGAGACTTACTCTCGCTGAAGTTGCTGGCTTATATCTTTTTCCTGGGTGTTTTGCCGTCGTGGTTATTGTGGAAAACACCGATCAGTTATCGTCGCTGGCACCATGAGTTATTAAGTAAGGTGCTGGTAGGTGTTGCTTCGGCTACCGTCATCGGCGGCGTGGCCCTGATTAACTATCAGGGCTTGTCCTCTTTGTTCCGTAATCACCATGAATTGCGCCTGATGGTCGTACCGAGCAACTACATCGGTGCCTCCGCTGGTTATTTGCGTGAACAGGTTGCCTCCGCCCATCAACCCTTTGTGAAAATCGGCGAAGACGCGCAGAAGAACCCGGTCTGGCAATCCCATGGCCGCAAATCCCTGACCGTGCTGGTGGTGGGCGAAAGCGCCCGGGCCGAGAACTTCGGCATCCTGGGCTATGGCCGCGACACCACCCCGAAGCTGAGTCAAGAAGCCGGCTTGATCGCGTTCACCGATGTGCATTCCTGCGGCACCGAAACCGCCGTGTCCGTGCCGTGCATGTTCTCCAACATGGGCCGCAAGGACTACAACGCCAGCAAGGCGAAGAATGAAGAGGGCCTGCTGGACGTGCTTAAACGGGCCGGCCTGGACGTGATCTGGCGTGACAACCAGTCGGGCTGCAAAGGCACGTGCGATCGGGTCACGATTGACGACGTGAGCAACCTGAAAGATCCGGTGTTGTGCGCCAACAGTGAATGCCGCGACGAAATCCTGCTGCAAGGATTGCAACAATTTATCGACACACTCGATAAGGACACCGTGCTGGTCTTGCATCAAATGGGCAGTCATGGCCCTGAATACTTCAAGCGCTACCCCAAAGAGTTCGAACATTTCACGCCGGTTTGTGAAAGTAACGCGCTGAACAATTGCAGTCGCGAAAGTATCGTTAATGGTTACGACAACACGCTGGTGTACACCGACCACGTGCTGTCGACCCTGATCGATCTGTTGCGCAAGAACCAGGAGAAAGTCGACACCGCGATGCTCTACTTATCCGACCACGGCGAATCTTTGGGTGAATACAACCTGTTCCTGCACGGCACGCCTTACATGCTGGCGCCCGAACAACAGAAGCACGTGGCCATGCTGGCCTGGTTCTCCGACAGTTATCAGAAGTCGTTCTCGGTGGACACTCACTGTCTGCAACTGAGTCGCGATAAACCATTGAGCCAGGACAACCTGTTCCATTCGATGCTGGGGCTGCTGGAAGTCAACAGCAAGGTCTACAACCAGAATCTGGATATGTTTGCCGGCTGTCGCGGTGCGGTGGTCGACGGCGTATTGGCCAAGGAATGAACGCTTCAATTTTTTCAGGGACTGGCCGCTAACCTGCGGCCATTAGAGAGTTATCACCAAGAGTCAATTGCACATGTCTGCGCAACCCACATCCGCCATCGAGCTTGAGTTCGCCCGGCGCTACGATCAGGAACACGCCCGCGTCTGCCGTCAGCCGCAACCGCGTAGCCTGATGGGGCGCCTGGCGTTCTGGCGCGAGGAAAACCTGGTGCGCAATGCGCTCAAGGTGGCGGGCGAACCGGGGTTGATCCTTGACGTGGCCTGCGGTGCCGGGCGCTTCTGGCCAGTGCTGGCCGAGCACGCCAACCGCGTGATCCTCGCGTCGGACCCGTCCCAGGACATGCTCAACCATGCGCAGACTCACCATCCGCAGAGCCTGCTCAAGCGGATCAAGACCTTCCAGAGTTCAGCCTTCAGCCTTGGCTTGTCCGCCAACGCGGTGGACTGCATTTTTTGCCTGCAACTGTTTCAGCACATCACTTGCGCCGAACATCGGTTGGCCATGCTCCAGGAATTCCACCGGGTCAGCCGCGATACCGTGATTGTGGCGACCCGGGTCGACGGCTATTTCAATCTGCGTCGACCAGAGCCCGAGGCCTCTCACGCCCCGCAGCCGGTCAGCAAGGCTGAGATCGAAGCGGACTTCAAGCATGCCGGTTTCCGGGTGCTGAGCCATCAGGACGTCCTGCCGGGCTGCACGTGGATGCGGGTCTACGTACTCAGTAAGACCAGTTAGTCTCCGCTTGTCAGACATTTCTTGCTGTCGGGCAGGTCTTTTCGCTAAAGCTCTTGTTCAGTGATGCGCGGAAATCGCCGGGGGCGATATATACTGCGCGCCATTCTTCAAGGGAGAGCCGTGTGGCCATCGATATTCACTGGATTCGCGACAACGATAGCCTCGGTCAGTTTTGCGCCGAGTGGCAGCAGCTGCCATTCGTTGCCCTCGACACCGAATTCATGCGGGTCGACACCTTTTACCCGATTGCAGGCCTGCTGCAGATCGGCGATGGCGTACGCGCTTACCTGATAGACCCACTGACCATCGACAATTGGCAGCCCTTGGCCGCGTTGCTGGAAAACCCGGCGGTGGTCAAAGTCGTCCATGCGTGCAGTGAAGACCTCGAGGTCCTGCTGCGACTGACCGGCAGCCTGCCGGCGCCGTTGTTCGATACGCAACTGGCGGCTGCCTACCTGAACCTGGGTTTCTCCATGGGTTACTCGCGATTGGTGCAAGAGGTGCTCGGCATCGACCTGCCCAAGGGCGAAACCCGTTCCGACTGGTTGCAGCGTCCGCTGTCCGACACCCAGATCAGCTACGCCGCCGAAGATGCCTTGCACCTGGCGGAAGTTTTCGTACAGCTTCGTCCGAAGCTGTCTGACGACAAATACAACTGGGTGCTGGACGATGGCGCCGAGCTGGTGGCCAACCTGCGCCGCGAGGTCGACCCGTACGAGGTCTATCGCGATGCCAAGCTGGCCTGGAAGCTGTCCCGCGCCCAACTCGCCGTGCTGCGTGAACTGTGCGCCTGGCGTGAGCGTGAGGCCCGTGCCCGTGATCTGCCGCGCAACCGCATTGTCCGAGAGCACTCCCTGTGGCCGCTGGCCCGGACTCAGCCGGACAACCTCGGCGCGCTGGCGAAAATCGAAGACATGCACCCACGCACCGTGCGTCAGGATGGCGAGTTTCTGCTGGATCTGATCAAACGTGCCGCCAGTGTGTCGCCCGATCAATGGCCACCCGCCGTGCCGGAGCCGCTGCCGGTGGATGCTGCCGTGCTGGTCAAACAGCTGCGCGCCATTGGCCAGGCCGAAGCCGAACGCTTGAACATCGCGCCGGAATTGATGCTGCGCAAGAAAACCCTGGAAGCGCTGCTCAAGAGCGGCTTCCCCAATGGTCCTTACCAATTGCCTGATTCGCTGCGTGGCTGGCGCCGCGAATTGATGGGCCAGGCGTTGCTCGACAGCCTGGCCACCGCCGGAGAACAGCCTTGAAACGTATCTGCTCGATCTACCGAAGCCTGAAGAAAAACGAGATGTACCTCTATGTGCTCAAAAGCGATGCACTGGAGCGCGTCCCGGAATCATTGATGGCCGCTTTCGGCAAACCGCACCACGCCTTCGACCTGGTGCTGACCCCCGAGCGCAAGCTTTCGCGCGAGGACATCACCGTGGTCCTGGAAAACCTCGAAAAGCAGGGCTACCACCTGCAGATGCCACCGGCCGAAGACGAATACATCGAACACTTGCCGGAAGAATTGCTGCGCCGCAACGACCCGATGTAAGCGGCAGACAGGCTCTGTTCAGAGTCGGTGTGAAACACTGGAATGATTTTTGGCGATGACCGCGACGAGGGAGCCATACTCGCTCGGCGGTCGTCTGCACGGCTTTTGAAAGGTTTGAAACATGCGCGTTCTGATTGCTGAACACGACCACCCGGTGTATGCACAATTGCTGCGTCAGGCGGCGCCTGAGCTGGAAGTGCTCACCAGTGGCGACTCCGCTGAACTGGCCCGTCTGGCGGCTGATTGCCCGGTCTGGCTGGGTCAACCGGATCTGCTGGCCACCCTGTTGCGTCAGGGCCATGAGCCGCAATGGCTGCAATCGACCTGGGCGGGCATCACGCCGCTGCTGGCCGACGGCTTGCCACGTCACTATCGCCTGACCCGCGCGGTCGGCATTTTCGGTCAGGTGATGGCCGAATACGTGCTGACCTACATGCTCGGCCACGAACGCGAAGTGCTGGCGCGGCTGGTCAGTCAGGTCGAGCGCAAATGGGACAGTCGCCAGGGCCAAAGCCTGGCGGGTCGCAAAGTATTGATCGTCGGCACCGGCGACATCGGCCAGACCGTGGCGAAGTTTCTGCTGCCGTTTGGCGTCGAGTTGTACGGCATTGCCAGCGAAGCTCGCGAGCAGGCACCGTTTATCGAAGTCGGCGCACTGACGGACTTGCCGCGCCTGGTCGGCGAAGTGGATTACGTGATCAATCTGCTGCCCAATACCCCGAACACCCACGACCTGTACGACGCGGCACTGTTCAAGCAGTTCAAGCCGACCGGGTTGTTCATCAACGTCGGTCGCGGCGTGGCGGTGGTCGACGCCGACCTGGTCGAAGCCTTGAAAGAAGGGCATCTGGCGGGCGCGGTGATTGACGTCTGCCGTCAGGAGCCGCTGCCGCAACGTCATCCGTTCTGGACAGCCTGGGGGTTGCTGCTGACCGGCCACAGTTCGGCACCGACCTCGCCATCGATGATGGTGAATTTGTTTGTCGAGAACCTGCGAGCGTATGAGGCGGGTGAAGCGTTGCGCGGGGAAGTGGATTTCGAGCGCGGTTACTGAACACCGCTGACTTGAATAGTGTGCAAAAAAACCTGTGGGAGCGAGCCTGCTCGCGAAAGCGGTCTTACATTCAACATTGATGCTGAATGTGACGGCCCCTTCGCGAGCAGGCTCGCTCCCACATTGGTTTCGCGGTGTTGATTAGAGGGTGAAGTCGCCTTCAGCCGCCAACTCGCTCAACGGGCGACGCGGGCTCGGCTCTTCACGCGCTTGCAGGTAATCCGCCAGCGTCGCCTTATCCCCCAGCTTGCCCACCGCGACGGCGGCGTGCAGGGCATAACCCTCGGGAATGTTCAGCTCCTTGCGGGTCAGCTCCTGATCGAAACCGGCCATGCCGTGGGTGTGCCAGCCGCTGAGGCTCGCTTGCAACGCCAGGTGACCCCACGCCGAACCCGTGTCGAAGGTGTGCCACAGCGCCGGGGTTTCTTCGGTCGCGCCCGGCGCGACGAAGGTGGTTTTCGACATCACGATCACCAGCGCCGAGGCGTGTTGTGCCCAGCTGCGGTTGAATTCGTTGAGCAGCCCCAGGTAACGCTCCCAGTTTGGCGTGTCGCGACGTGCATAGAGAAACCGCCAAGGCTGCGAGTTGTAGGCCGACGGTGCCCAGCGCGCGGCTTCGAAGAAACTCAGCAGAGTCTCTTCAGAAATCGCTTCGCCGGTGAACGCGCGCGGCGACCAGCGATCGGTGAACTGCGGGTGAATGGCATAGTCGGCAACGCGTGGATTGGCACTCATCGAGAGATTCCTTGCTACGTTTGAAGTGAGGGAGCGACGCAAAACCCTACTGGGCGGCGCAAAAACTGACAAGTCCCTTCTACCGGCAGTCGCCAATGCTTGGCCCACAAGGACCTTGGCACTAGACTGGCGGCCTTTTCACCACCTGATGTTGATGCTTGAGCCATGGCCGCCAAAGTCGAACCGTTCTGGATACGCAAAACCCTCGATCAACTCGATCAAGAGGAATGGGAGTCGCTGTGCGACGGCTGTGGCCTGTGCTGCCTGCAAAAACTCGAAGATGAAGACGACAACAGCGTCTATTACACGCGCATCGCCTGCAAACTGCTCGACCTGAAAACCTGCCAGTGCACCGATTACCCTAACCGGCGTGATTTTGTCCCGGACTGCATCCAGCTCACGCCGGGCAAGGCCGACGAGTTCAAATGGCTGCCACCGACCTGCGGCTATCGCCTGGTCAGTGAAGGCAAGGACTTGCCGCTCTGGCACCATCTGGTGTGCGGCGATCGCGATGAGGTGCACCGCCAACGAATTTCACAATCCGGGCGCATGCTGGCCGAAGGCAGCGTGCCTGAAGATGACTGGGAAGATCACCTGATATTCCGCGCGGGTTAATACTCGTAGCTAGTTACCCTGTAATGGGGATGACAAGAATTTGGGGTTGCTACGCAGCCCGGCGCGAGCAAGCTCGCTCGCCACAAGGAGTGTGTATGGCTGTGGGATTGCGGCTGGCGTTGGCAGTGGGGCTACTGGCCCTGAGCTCGTCCGTGTGGGCGGCGAAGAAAGTCGATCTGGATTACCACGTGCGTCTGTTGCCGCAAAGCGATCAGGCGGAGGTGCGCTTGACGCTGGCCCAGGGTTCGGCGGTGCGCAGCCTGGATTTTGATCTGGGCGACGGCAGCCACTACAGCGACTTCAAGGCCGACGGCCAATGGCAACTCACGCCGGGCAAATCGGCGCGGGGTATCTGGCATCCCGCCGCCGACAAGGCCAGCCTGACCTACCGCGTGCGCATCAGCCACGGGCGCAAAAACGGCAATTTCGACACGCGCATGACGCCAACCTGGGCGCTGATGCGCGGTGACGATCTGGTGCCGCCTGCCAAACTCGATCAAGAGGACGGCATCGAACTGGTTTCACGCCTTGAGTTCGAGTTGCCCAGCGGTTGGAAAAGCGTCGAAACCGCCTGGCCGCGAATCGGCAAGAACAAATTCCGCATCGATAACGTGTCCCGACTATTCGACCGGCCCACCGGCTGGATGCTCGCCGGCCACCTCGGCAGCCGTCGCACGCGACTGGGGGAGACCGAAGTCACCGTCGCTTCGCCTCAGGGCCAGGGCATGCGCCGCATGGACGTGCTGACCCTGTTGACCTTCGTCTGGCCGCAAGTGCAGGCCGTGTTCCCGCGTCATCCGGGCAAATTGCTGATTGTCGGCGCCAACGACCCGATGTGGCGCGGCAGCCAGGCCGCGCACGAGTCGATCTATCTGAACACGCGTCTGCCGCTGGTCAGCGAAAGCGGCAGCAGCACGCTGGTACGTGAACTGGCGCAGGTATTCGCGCGGATCAACGATAAACAGCGCAGCGAATGGATCAGTGAAGGGTTTGCCGAGTATTACGCCATCGAACTGGTGCGCCGAGCCGGCGGCATGAGCGATGAGCGGTATGAAAGCCTGCATGGCAAGCTGCTCAAGGACAGCCAGAAAGTCACGACCTTGCGCGGCGACCAGATCAGCCCGGCGCAGGTGTCGAAAGCGGTGGTGGTGCTACAGGAGCTGGACCGTGAGATCCGCTTGAAGACGCGTAACAAGCGTTCGCTGGATGATGTGTTGCGCGGGGCGATGCATCTGGAGAGTGTCGATACCAAGGAGTTTGTCCAACTCGCCGAGAGCGTGATTGGCGAGCCTTCCAAGGTCCTCGATACCGAGCTGCTTCAGTAACACCGCCTTCGCGAGCAGGCTCGCTCCCACACAGGATCAATGTCGTACACAAGACCCCATGTGGGAGCGAGCCTGCTCGCGATGATGCCCTAAGCCCCACTACATCTCTTGGATCAAACCCCAGTCTTCGGCGACTTCAACGAATCATTCCCCGTCACCGTAGCCGTGTTGGTCGCTGCCTCGGCATTCGCCTTCAGCTTGCGCAACTCTTCCCCGGCGCGCTCGATCTTCGCCCGCACGTTGTCCATGTCCTGGCGGCTCTTCTCGATCATGCTTTTGACCGAACTGTGCCCGGTAATCCCGCGGGCCAGTACCACACCGCCGATCGCCACCTGAATCAATCCGAAAATCCCGCCGCGACGCAGGCCCTTGCCCATCATCACCACGCCACCGGCCACGGAGCCTGCGCGCTCCCAACCGTAAACGTTGTGCTCGGAACGGCTCTGGAACGGGGTGGATTCAATGCGTTCTACGCGTTTGAGTTCGCTCATGATCTTTCTCCTGGCAGAAAGGCTGCTTCAGTCGTGGATAGTTAAGCTGACTGCCGAGGCGGGCGGCTTGTTCCATCGGATGTGCGTCGAATCAGCGAAATTTCGCCCCGGAACGGGTGTTGAGCCCTTTGGACATGCGGTCGTAGAGCACGACGTTGACGGTGGCCGCCAGGTTCATGCAACCGGTCGTCGGGATGTAGACCACGTCTTCGCACCAGTCACGAATCTCTTTATCCAGCGAGCCGTCTTCCGGGCCGAAAATGTAGAGGGCGCGATCCGGGTGGGTGTATTCCGGCAGGGAGCGGGCGCCTTCGACCAGTTCCACGGCCACCGGCACACAGCCCAGCGGCAGGATTTTTTTCAGGTCGTCGATGCCGATCAGCGGGATGTCGTAGTGGACGCGCTTGGTGTCGGTCACGAAATCGGCGGCGCGTTCATAACGCTTGCCGGTGTAGAACACGGACGCCACGCCATAGCAGCCGGCGGCGCGCATGACCGAGCCGACGTTTTCCGGTGATTTGGGGTTATACAAACCAATGCAGCTGTACCGTTTGTCTGCCACGAGCGGGGTGCCTTCGGGGAAAAAACGGCGATTATACGGGGATTGGGGGAGGGGTGTTCAGTTTGAGATTGGTGGTGTCTGGGCGATCGCCTTCGCGAGCAGGCTCGCTCCCACAGGGGAGCGAGCTTGCTCGCGATGAGGCCAGTGAAGGCACGGAAGATCTTCAGTCTTCTTTCTTCATCAACCCAGCCAACGCCGCAAACGGGTTATGCGTCGCCTTGGCGATTTTCGGCGTGCTCAGCGAGCCTTCGTCGAAATACTGCTGATCGGTATACCGCGAGTGTTCATTGTCGTGGCAATACAGGCACAACAGCTCCCAGTTAGAGCCGTCCTGCGGGTTGTTGTCGTGGTTGTGGTCACGGTGGTGCACGGTCAGCTCGCTCAGGCGCTTGCCGGAAAACTCACGGGCGCAGCGGCCGCACACGTGCGGGTACATCTTCAGGGCCTTGTCGCGGTAGCCCATTTCCTTGTCGCGCTGGTTGTCGGCGAGGATGCGGTCCAACTTCGAAGTGTTGGTCGGGGTGGACGAACTCATGGGTTCACCTTTGTAAAAAGACTAATGACGGTTATGACGTGAGTTTAGCTCAGCCCTTGAGCTTCTCGGCAATCCAGATCGTGTGGCGCGTGCCCTTGTTGCCGTGGGCGAAGACCTGGACTTCTTCGGCCTTGAAACCGGCCTTCTTCAACTTGTCGGAAAACTGCTTGTCGGCGCTGGCCGACCACACCGCCAGCACGCCTTTTGGCCGCAGGGCCTTGGCGCAGGCGCTCAGGCCGCCGGCGGAATAGAGCCAGCTGTTGGCTCGTTGAGTCAGGCCTTCGGGGCCGTTGTCGACGTCGAGCATGATCGCGTCGAAGCCTTGCGGCTCGGCTTGCAACACCTTGGCCACGTCTTCCATGCGGATCACGGTGCGTGGGTCGAGCAGCGGGTTGCCGGCTTTCTCGCCCAGCGGTCCACGGTTCCACTCCACCACTCCAGGCACCAGCTCGGCGACCACCACTTCGGCCGTCTTGCCCAAATGCTTGAGCGCGGAGGCGAGGGTGAAGCCCATGCCCAAGCCGCCGATCAGCACCCGTGAATTCGGCCGGCCGGCCACCTTGCGGCACGGAATCTCGGCCAACGCATCCTCGGAGCCGTGCATGCGGGTGTTCATCAGTTGCCCGCCATCGCCACCTTGGATCTTGATGACGAAATCCTCACCGTATTCGAACAGGCACAGGGCACCGCCGTTTTCAGGGATGGGGGCAGTGTCGAGCAGAACGAAACGTTTCATGGGGCTCTCTTGAGAAGGATTGGCATAAACGGTGAGGGCAAACAGACGCAGTTGGGAGTAGCCTGAAAGTGACAACAAGGCCAACGGAGCCATTGATGAAGCGCACTATTCTAACGGCCATTGCTCTGGCCGCGCTCTCGATTACTGCGGTGCAGGCGCAAATGCTGCAACCCATCCCTGTCAGCCCCGCGCCTACGTCTGGGGCGCCCGGCACCGCGACACCGACGCCGTATCCGCAAATCAGCGCGCCGTCCATGCCCAAAGCCGGGCCGGGCAGTGGTGGGCCGCCGCTGGTGCCGATAGAAATGCCCAGCCCGCCGACGAAGGACCAGCCCGTGCCGGGGATCGAACAAAACCCGTCGAAAGCCAAATCGCCGGGCGGTTAAACCTGCTGCGAAAGTAGTTGCCCGTCGGCCATGCGCAAGCGTTTGGAGAGGGAGACGGCGAGGGCGCGAATGATCTTGGCGGCGATTTTCGGCGCGTCATTGATCATCTTTTCCAGCGAGTCCTTGCCCAGGTTCAGCAACTGGCAATTGCTGGCGGCCACGCAACTGGCTGAACGTCGTTCGCCATCCAGCACCGCCATTTCGCCGAACGAGCGACCACTGCGCAACGTAGCCATGGTCACCAGTTGCCCGTCACCGTTGGTTTTTTGCACCGCGACCTGGCCGGTGTGAATGATGCACATGAAGCTGCCGGCATCGCCCTCGTGGAAAATCTCCTCGCCCTGCGCCACGGTGCTGATGCTGAAATAGCCCGAGGCCGCCGCGAAGTCGACGGGCAGCAATTGGTCGAACAGGCCGCAGTCCATCAGCCAGTCGCGAATTTCGTTGTTCAGTAAGGTCGGTTCTGACATGTCGTCACGGTCTTTTTCTTGTGTCTGTTGCTGTTCGGGGCCTTGGGCTTACTGGTGTTCCATTGTGGGAGCGAGCCTGCTCGCGAAGAGGCCATCACATTCAACATCCGTGTTGAATGACACACCGCTTTCGCGAACAGGCTCGCTCCCACAGGGGATGGAGTAAATGCCGGGGCCCGGGGTCTGGTCTTAAGACCAGCACACCGGGCCAAGTTCCTCAGGCAATCCCCAAAACCTTGAACAAAAATGCGTATTCGAGCGCTACGTCACGCAATCCCTGATATCGACCGCTCATCCCGCCATGCCCGGCACCCAGTTCGGTCTTGAGCAGAAGGGTGTTGCTGTCGGTTTTGGTCGCGCGCAACTTCGCCACCCACTTGGCCGCTTCCCAATACTGCACACGGCTGTCGTTGTAGCCGGCAATCACCAGGGTCGCCGGATAGGCTTGCGCAGTGACGTTTTCGTACGGGGCGTAGGCCTTGATCCGATCATAAACGTCCGGCTCTTGCGGATTGCCCCATTCGTCGTATTCCGTGACGGTCAGCGGCAGGTCCGGGTCGAGCATGGTGTTGAGCACGTCGACGAACGGCACTTCGGCAATCGCCGCACCGAACAACTCCGGCCGCTGATTGAGCACTGCACCAATCAGCAAGCCACCGGCACTGCCGCCGCTGATCGCCAGTTGCGGCGCGGTGGTGAAGCCGTTGGCGATCAAATGCTCAGCACAGGCAATGAAGTCGCTGAAGGTGTTGTGCTTGTGTTCCTGCTTGCCGGCGCGATACCAGGCCTCGCCCAATTCACCGCCGCCGCGCACGTGTGCGATGGCGAAGGCCATGCCGCGATCCAGCAAGCTCAGGCGGGCATGGGAGAACCACGGATCGAGACTTTCGCCATAGGCGCCGTAGCCGTAGAGGTACAACGGCACGGGTTGGCCCAGATGTTCGCGCTTGACCACCAGGCTGATCGGCACCTGCGTACCGTCCGGGGCGCTGGCCCACAGGCGTTGACTGACGTAGGCATCGGCGTCGAACGGGCCGAGCACGGGGGTTTCCTTGAGCACTTTCTGCTCGCCGTTGTTCAGTTCCAGCTGGCGGATTTGCGCCGGTCGGTTCAGGGCTTCGTAGCGCAGGCGGATCCTGTCGCTGACGAACTCCAGGCTGTTCTGGACGTGCAGGCTGTAGGCCGCGTCCGGCAATTGCACGCGATAAGGCGCCAGGCCTTGTGGGTGAACTTCGATGATCGGCAAGCCGCCTTCACGCAGGCTCAGGGTCATGGCGCCGGTGTTCAGGCTCATGCCCTCGATCATCACGCTGTCGCTGTGGGGGATCAGGTTCTGCCAGTCGGCTTCGGTCGGCGCCTCGCCGGTGTCGACGGCGCTGTACAGGGCAAAGTTGATGCCGTCGCGGTTGGTGCGAATGAACCAGGCCCATTGGCCGTCGAGGGCGCCGTGGTCGACGTCGTATTCATGGTCCTCGACCCGTGGTGCCAGGCAGGTGAAGGCCTGATGCGGCACGGCGGCATCAAGTGCCCAGACTTCACTGGTGGTCTTGCTGCCCAGGGACAGCAGCAGTTGCAGTTCGGAGCTGGAGCGGTAGCAATGCAGGAAGAAACGTCCATCCGGTTCATGGAACACTTCTTCGGCGGCTGTACCGTCGAGTCGATAGCGGAACAGTTTGTGCGGGCGATGGGTGTCGTCCAGTTCGCCGAAAAACAGGGTCAGGCTGTCATTGGCCCAGGTCATGCTGCCGTCGCAGTCCTGGAACTCCAGTTCGCTGACGCGACCGTCGGACAATTCCTTCACGAACAGGGTGTAAATCTCATCGCCCGTGGAGTCGATGCTGTAGGCCAGACGCTGGTGGTCCGGGCTGATGCTGAACGCCCCCAAGGAAAAGAAGCCGCCGTTGGCCAGTTCATTCGGGTCCAGCAGCAACTGTTCCCGGCTTTCATCAAGTTGCAGGCTGTCATCGACCGGGCGCGGGCAGCGGTAGTGCCGGGCGTATTCGTCACCGGCGGTGGTCCGCGTGTAATACAGGTACGGGCCCCACGGGGAGGGCAGCGACAGGTCGGTTTCGAGAATCCGGCCCTTGATCTCTTCGAACAGGGTCTCGCGCAGGCCGGCCTGATCGGCGGTCAACGCCTCTTGATAGCTGTTTTCAGCCTTGAGGTAGTCGAGCACCGCGTCGGTGTCGCGCTCCTGCAGCCAGGCATACGGGTCATCGCCGTCAGCCTTGTGGGCAATCGGAGCGGCGGAAACGTTGGCGGATAAGGGCATGGATGGCTCTCGACAAAGTACGAAATTGGGCGCCTGCAGCAGGCATGCAAATCTGGAGGCCTCTGCAAATCCTGTGGGAGCGAGCCTGCTCGCGAAGAGGCCATCACCTTCAACATAAATGTTGAATGACACACCGCTATCGCGAGCAGGCTCGCTCCCACAGGTTCTGTATCTTGACCGACAGGTATTGGGGCAAGCCTGATGGGCGAAAAGTCGTTACTATAAGCGCCTCTTTGCCTGCCTTGCCATGGACACCATGACCGAGAACGACTATCTGATCGCTTGGGGCTTCTACGCCTTTGCCGCTTTTGGCTGCCTGTTGGTGTGGATGCGCTTGACCCGCTGGATGTGGCGCTGGCTGCGCGAGCCGCTGCGGCTGCTGGTGGCTGTCTTGCTATTCAGCCCGACCATCATCGATCCAGTGAAAGATAAAGTCGCGCCGGCCATCGCCATCACGGCGCTCGACCTGCTGTTCAAGGTCGGCAACAACGCCTGGCGGGCGATTTCCGATCTGTTGATGTACGGCATGATCGCCTTCGGCCTTTATCTGGTCATGGTGGCGATCCGCTTCCCCATCGAGCGCGCTTCCAACGCTCGCAAGGAACAGGCAGCCGCCGCCAAGGCAGCGGCCAAAGCCGAAGACCCGGACGATGATCATCCTTTCGGCGGTGCCGGCGATGATCGTTACGGTCGCCCACCGGTGCCGAGCAATCCGCAGCGATTGCGCGTCGAGCCGCGTTTGTAACCTTGCCCCTGCCTTTTCATCGAGAATCCGAGCATGTGTGAGTTATTGGGCATGAGCGCCAATGTGCCGACCGATATCGTGTTCAGCTTCACCGGGCTGATGCAGCGCGGCGGCCGTACCGGGCCGCACCGTGATGGTTGGGGGATCGCGTTCTATGAAGGTCGCGGTCTGCGTCTGTTTCAGGACCCGGCTGCCAGTTGCGAGTCTGAAGTCGCGAACCTGGTGCAGCGCTATCCGATCAAAAGTGAAGTGGTGATCGGGCACATCCGCCAGGCCAACGTCGGCAAGGTCTGCCTGTCCAATACCCACCCGTTCGTGCGCGAGCTGTGGGGGCGCAACTGGTGTTTCGCCCACAACGGCCAACTCGCCGACTTTCAACCGACCGCCAGCTTCTACCGTCCCGTCGGCGATACCGACAGCGAGGCGGCGTTCTGCGATTTGCTCAACCGCGTTCGCGCTGCGTTCCCGGAGCCGGTCGAGGTTGAAAAGCTGCTGCCAGACCTGGTGGCGGCCTGCGCCGAATACCGGAGCAAAGGCGTGTTCAACTGCCTGCTCAGCGACGGTGACTGGCTGTTCTGCTATTGCTCGACCAAATTGGCCCAGATCACCCGCCGAGCGCCTTTCGGCCCGGCGCGCTTGAAGGATGTCGATGTGATCGTCGACTTCCAGGCCGAAACCACGCCCAACGACGTGGTGACGGTGATTGCCACCGAACCCCTGACCGAAAACGAAACCTGGACCCGCTACGAACCGGGCCAATGGAGCCTCTGGCGACGCGGCGAATGCGTCAGCCAGGGCAAGACCGAATAAGGATCTCCCCCGATGTTGCTCAGTTATCTACGGCTGGTGTTGTTTGCGGCGGGCCTGTTGATCGGTGTCCAGGTGCCGGGTTTTATCAATGATTACGCCAAGCGGGTCGAAGCACACCTGATTGAGGCGCAGACCGGTTTGAGCGGTTTCCAGGGTACCGCCAACGAGTTCTTCAAGGGCGACATGCAGGCGCTGGTCGCCCATTACCGCGCCAGCGAAGACCCGATTTTTCGCAGCGATGCCGACAGCCTGAGCAACTTGCTGACCCGCCAACTGGCGTTGGACAAGCAATTCCAGGCCATGCAAGGCCCGTGGTACATCCGCTTCCTGCAAGTGGTATTGGCCGCCGACCCGGACATCCGCAAGGAAACCTGGAATGGCTACAGCTATCAGATCCTGCTGACACCGGAAGCCATGATCTGGGGCATGAGCGGCGCGTTGCTGCTGTCGTTCGGCATTGAATGCCTGTTCCGCTTGATCGACTGGGTGGTGCTGGGTGGCAAACGCCTGCGCCAGAGCCGGCCGATCGAAGATCGGGATGTGCGCGGTTTGTAACTCCGCTGCCGGTTTGCCGGCGATTGCCGCGACACGGTATGTGTGGCAGATCGCATCACTGGCAAACCGGCACCTGTTTTTACCAGTCGACCGAGTAGCTCATGCTCAGCGTGCGGCCTTCGGCGTTGGCGTATGGCGCTCTGGCATTGGCCTGGGTGAACAGGTTCACGTAGGTGCGGTCGGTCAGGTTGAAAATCCCGCCTTCAAGGCGACCGACCGGCAGTTGCACGGAGCCGAGCAGGTCCACCAGCGTATAACCTTCGATGTCGCGTCCGTTGTTGTCCTTGGCGGCAGCGTCGTAACTGGCCAAATGCATGCCTTGCAGGCGCAGGGTGTAGTCGTCTTCGGTGTAGCCGACGAACAGCGTGGTCTTGGCCGGTGAGATACGCGTGGCCGGCAGATCGATCCATTTGCCGTTCTGCTCGGTCTCGCCTTTGGCCCAGGCGTAAGTGCCACCCACCGACCATTGATCGGTCACACGGTAGGTCAGGTTGTTTTCGATGCCGCGAACGCGTTCTTTCTGGTTGATCAGGCGCAATACACGATCAGTGGCATCGTAGAACTGGGTCACGTCCGAGGTGTTTTCATACACCGTGACGTCAGCCTGCCACTGGTCCCAGTCACCGCGCCAGCCCAGCTCGTAGCTGTCGACTTTGATGGCCTGGGCGTTGAGGCTCTGGATGTCGAAGGTGCTGCTGACATCCCGCATGAAGCGCTGGATATCCGGCAGCGAAAACCCCTGGCTGAAATTGGCGAATACGTCCTGGTTTTCACTCAGGTGGTAGACCGCCCCCAGGTTGTACAGCGTGGCGTCGTATTTGAGGGTGTCGCCGGGCAACGTTGCGCGTATACCGGTCTGGACGATCTGACCATAAGCGATGCTGTCAGAGACATCGCTTTCGATCCATTCACGGCGCACACCGCCACGCAAGGTCCAGTCACCGATGTCCCAAGACATCTGCCCGAACAGCGATTTGGTGGTGGTTTCGATGTCCGGCCCCAGCTCGTAGGTGGTGCCGGTCTTGGTGTAGGTCAGGCCTTTGAGTGTGTATTGGTCACCTCGTTGGCGGGAGCGCTCATTATCGTAGTCGGCGCCCCAGACCAGGTTGCCCGTGGCGCTGCCGATGGCCGGCAGCGGCGTGTCGATGGCTGCGCGCAGGCCGTAGACATCCTGGATGCTGTTGTTGTCGGAAATCCCGGCCTTGCCCCGCGACAGGTCCGGGAAGAACAGTGCATCGGCGCGGCGCCAGTAACTTTCCAGTTGCAGGCCCTGACCGTAGAAGTCCTTGTCGGTGTAATTGAGGTTGACCGCCTGATTGTGGGTATAGGGTTGGTCATCCAGTTTCAACCCCTGGACCGCCACGGCTTGCTGCAGGTTTTTCGGGTCTTTGGTGTAGCCAGTGTCCTGCTGATCCTTGTAGTCCTGCAGTGACAGGCTGAGTTTTTTGTCGGCATCCAGTTCGTAACCGAAACGACCTTGCAGGTCATAGGTTTCGGTGTCCATGCTGCTGCCCTGAGAGGTGTCCTGAGGGATGCGGTTGCCGTTGCCGTCGTACTGATCGTTACGCTGGATCAGGTCGGCGGAGACGTACCAGTCCAGGGCATCCTTGCGCCCGGTCGCACTCTGAAAGGCTTCGTAGGCGAAGCCTTTGCTGTTGAGGTTGTTGCCGCTGGTCAGGCCCAGTTTGCTGCTGTAGGCAATGTCCTGGCCCTGATTGCGCTTGGTGATGATATTGATGATGCCGCCTGAAGCACCGGCCCCGTAGAGGCTGCTGGCGCCGGAGACCACTTCGATGCGTTCGACGCTGGCCGGTGTGATGCTGTTGAGCTGGCGGAAGTTGTCGCGCGTGGCGTTCTGCGATACGCCGTCGATCAATACCAGCATGTTGCGCCCGCGCAGGGTCTGGCCGAAGTTGCTCATGCCGCCGCTGGACGGCGCAAGGCCGGGGACCAATTGCCCGAGGATGTCGGAGACCCGGCGACCCGCGCCGCTCTGCTCGCGGATCTGCTGTTCGTCGATCACCTGGACCGAACCTGGAATCGAGGCGATGCTCGCTTCGCTGCGAGTAGCAGAGACGACGGTGGCTTGCATGTTCAAAGTGCCGGGTTGCTGCTCGGTATCCTCGTCGGCCCAGGACTGGGCGCTGAAGGTACCGAGCAGCGGGATCAGCAGGGAGAGTTTGGTTCGGGTCATGATGAGGACTTTTTTTAGTTGTGAGTAGTGTGGGTAGATAAGGTCGAGCGGTCAGGTTTGGCGTTGAATGATCGGACCCAGCGGATCCCGATGGCGGCTACGGCGTAGGTCAGCGCCACCAGCCAGAAACTGTGGGCCAATCCGACCAGCCCCATGCCGACTCCGCCGAGAACGGCACCGAGCAGAGCGCCAGCCTTGGCCGCGCTGTTGCCGAGGCCCAGCGCAAAGCCCTGTTGGGTGGCGGTTACGGTGTTGGCGATCAGTGCATAAGCCACCGGCAGCAGGGCGCCTTGCCAGATGCCCCAGATGAGTCGACTGACGAGAAACCCCAGCCATTCGTTGGCCAATGCCGTAGCCGCCAGCGTCAGGGCACACAGCCAGGCCACGCCTTCGATGACGCGCAAGGTGTAGGCCGGCTGCCAGCGGTCGAACAGGTGTCCCCACAGCGGTGCGGAAATGGCCAGGGTCGCGGCACTTGCCGCGTAGGTGGCGCCGATCAGCCAGCTTGGGGCATGCAAAATGTTCGCGACGTACAGCGCGTAGAACGGCTGCGGGATCATCTTCGCGGCCTGAATCAACACGATCACCAGCAGGATTCCACGGAGCCAGTCTTTGGGCAGGGCAACCGGTTCAACCGGTTTTTTCTCCGAGGTCCGAGCCTTGTCGGCCGGCAGGAAAAAACTCCCCAGGGTGCACAGCAGGCAAATCGCCGCCGCGCCATAACAGAGCAGGGCAAATCCCGAGACGTCCATCAACCAGCCGCCCAGTACCGGGCCAATCAACGAGCCGACGGCAGTCGCCGATTGCAGACGGGCCAGGGTGTGACCCCGTCTGGAACTGTCGCAGCAGGCCAAGGCATAGGCTTGCGCGGCGGCGAGAAACCCGGCCAGCGCGCCTTGCATCACGCGAATGCCCACCAGCAGCCACGGGTCGGGGGTGATGGCCGCCAACCCTTGGCACAGCGCGAGTGCCAGCAACGCCCGAACAATCATCGGTTTGTGTCCGGTACGATCACCCAACCGGCCCCACATGGGCGTCAGGAACATGGCGGCCAGCATGGGACCGGCATAAACCATCGCGGATAACAGCGCGGTGTAGCCGGCGCCCTCCGGCCCGAGCAGATGCTGGATCTGCAGGGGCCAGAACGGGCCGCTCATTTCCATGGCACCCATGGAAACCAACTGGATAACGATCAGCAGTCGCAAGGCGCGACTATCAGCGAGCATGTGTGATCGGGCGTAGCGGGTTACTCAGGCGTCCGACGATGTCGGCGTGACTGTCGAGCAGGCGCATGCGCAGGAACGATTTGGCGGGCCAATCCTGTTCCAGCAAGGCCTGGCGCTCGCTTTCCCAACGTGCCGGTTCAACGCGCTCGCGCAAGGTCTCGAAGCACTGTGCAACGTGCGCTGCCAATCGCTCCCAAAGGATATTTTCTGGCACATTCCAGTGGCGGGCACAGAGCAAAGTCAGCTCACCAAGGTGGCACATGAACGTGGTGTGCAGGAGTTTGTCGCGGACAAAACCGGAGTCGTCATACAGGGTCATTTTCGGATCGTGCAACTGGAGATCCAGGCCCTTGCCGTGCAGGGTTTTGCGATCGATACGAACGTCGCCAAAGTCACGCAATAGCAGCCGATTCAACTGCCCGTCAGCACCCATCACCATGAAACTGTTTTGCTGGTGCGCTTCGAACGCTACGCCATACATCAGGTAAATACCCAACAGACTCGGTACGGCAATCGACAGGTAATCATCGAAGAACGCCAGCATAGCCTCGCTGTCGTCACGACCCTGAGCCAGTCTTATCCAATCACGCAGCAACGGTTGTTCGAATTCGTTGACGGCGAACAGGCTGCCGACCGGCACCGCCAACTCGCCTTCTTGCAGCAGGGTAAGAGGGTTGTCGCGATACAGCACAGCTGCATGCCGGGAGCGCTCGTCATCGGCCGGTTGCGGCGCGTAGTGCACGCCGATGCGCTCCGGGACGATGTTCAGCAAACGCTGAATCTGCGGCTCCTGATCGAGGATCTTCAGTATCAGTTGGCTGATGCGCGGCCCCATGCGGGCCGAGCGCGGGGACACGGTACGCTGCACACTGGTCAGTCGCAAAGCCACCGGCAGTTTGACCATCGGAGCAACGCGGCTGGCGTCCGGCAGGACCGTGCGAAAGGACATGGTCGGGTGGCCGGTAAAAGCGACGATGTCAGTGACGATCAGCAGGTTGTCGGCGATCTCATTGGCGAACGAATTCGCCAATTCTTCATGGGCTTGCCATGGGTGCGACGGGAGCGGGAGGTAGTCCTTTACGTCCAGGCCCAGTTGCTGCAAATGGCGCTGTAATTGTTCGGCGGCCTGTGGGAAGTGACCTTGCCACCAATCCCAGTAATCGGCGGTACCCGACAGCACTTCGACGTGTGCGTACTGGCGATGCAGGGCGCACAGCACAATCGGAAAACTCGCTTCGAATTCCGGCGAGAAGGCGATGACTTGAGCTGCGCTCAAACCCAGCTTGGTCTTGTAGTTCGGGTGCCACGGATGGCCGAGAGTGCCCCACTGCTCAAGCAGTGACGTAGGGTTCTGATGGCAGGTGCCGGCTTTGAGCCAGGCGAGCAGGTTGTCGTCGTGTTCGGTGTCGATCTGCTCTCTCAGGCGTTCGGTCCATCCATGGTGGAACGCCAGGCACAGGGTGTCGTTGCTGAAGCTGTCATCCAGTTCCAGGGCCAGACGCTCCAGTACCTGCGGTGAGGCTTGCGGGTTGAGTTGAGTGCTGAGGTGAGCGAGCAATTCGCTGGGCAGCTGGATTTTGTGGGGCAGTCTGCCGGGGGTATGCAGGACGATGCTGCCGCGCACGTCCCAGCTGTTCATTCGGGTGCCAGACAGGTGCTCGAAGCACAGGTGCGAGCCATCGCCAAGCGGCAGCCAGCAATGGCTATTGTCGTCGTATTCGCAAGCGTCGGGGTTGATCAGACCTTCACGAAACAGCGCCTGGATCAGGCGTTGAAAGCAGCGCTGGGCGGCGGGCTCCAGCGCATTGCTCAAATGGTCGAGGGTGATCCGGTGGGACTGGAAAGCCTGAGTGCCGAGGGCTTCGCTCCAGTGAGCGAGCAATAGCTGCTGTTTTTGCGTGTAGGCGCGCATCAAGTCCGGTTCCTTGTGGACAGTTGGTTAGCTGAAAGCGCGCAGAGAATACCTCCTTGAAAAAATAACGCAAATGATAGTGGTTCAGATTTATAAAATAGGAAATTTCCTTCAGATTCTGGCTGCCGGGGTGCTCAAGACGATGTAATGCTCGCCCACTTTCTGCGCATAGCGCTCCACGACGTGCTGACACAACGCCACAATCTCCTCGACCCACTCAACGCCCGTGCGCCACGACACCACCACCTGCAAATCCGGTGGTCGTTGATCAATGCCCAGCAGCGTCAGTTCCCCGCGTGCCAGTTCCTCGGCCACCAGCACCGGCGGCAGCGCGCCAATGCCGAAACCATCGCGCAACAGGCGGGTAATCGCCGACACCGAGTTCACGCAGTTCAGGCGTGGCGTCATCACGCCATTGGCCTGCATCAGGGCGAGCACCTCTTGATGCGGATGGGAGTTTTTCGAATAGGTAATGATCCGCTCGCGCGCCAGATCGGCAATGCCAGAGTACTCGCGGTTGTAGAGAGAATTGCTCGCCGCGATCCAGCCCATGGGATGACTCGCCAGCTCGAGGCTGCGCACGCTTTCCTGGCGCATCAGGTCGGTTTGCAAAATCAGATCGAGAAAGCCTTTTTGCAGCTGATCGCAGAGGTTGAGCGAGGTATCGGCCACCAGTTCGATTTCCACCAACGGATAAAGGTCCGTCATTTGTGCCACCAGCGGGCTCAGCCAGGTGTGGATTACTGTGTCCATGACGCCGATCCGCACCCGTCCGACCTTGCTCGAACGGGTCTCGATCGACTGTTTGAGCGCCTGCATGGTGTCCATCATCTGCTCGGCATAGTCGAGCACCTTCAGGCCCTCGGGCGTCAGGCTGACGCCGCGTGAATCGCGCAAAAACAGCTTCACCCCCAACTCGTTTTCGAGCACGGCGATGCGGCTGGATATCGAGGCCTGGGTGGTGAAGAGCTTGTCGGCGGTCAGGCGAAAACTCTTGAGTCGGGCGACCCAGACAAAGGTCTCGAGAAACTTCAGATTCATGGGATCAACTTTTTCTTATGCCTAAGCCCGGTTTTTATTAGTTGGACGCGACAGGGCCAGGAACCCAAAAATCGGCGCATCCGGTTCCCACGATAGGCGTCGTCGGGGCTCAGAACAATACCAATAAAAACTAGCGCGGAGATTTGCCATGAGTGCGCCCGACACGCTCGACATCCCCAAAACCACGGCTCGCCCGGGACCATTCGACTGGTACCGCAACATCAATCAGCAGGAACGCCGCACCTTCTGGAGCTGCAAGATCGGCTATGGCCTGGACGGCATGGACACCCAGATGCTCAGCTTCGTGGTGCCGACCCTGATTGCCATGTGGGGCATCACCACCGGCGAAGCCGGGCTGATTCACACCAGCACCCTGATCGCCTCGGCCATTGGCGGTTGGGTGGCCGGGATACTTTCGGACCGCATCGGTCGTGTGCGCACCCTGCAACTGACGGTGCTGTGGTTCGCCTTCTTCACCTTCCTCTGCGGCTTCGCGCAAAACTACGAGCAACTGCTGATCAGCCGCACCCTGATGGGCTTCGGTTTCGGCGGCGAATGGACCGCCGGCGCGGTGCTGATGGGCGAAGTGATTCGCGCCAAGGACCGTGGCAAAGCGGTGGGCATGGTGCAATCGGGCTGGGCGCTGGGGTGGGGGCTGACGGCGATTCTGTATGCGCTGCTGTTCTCGGTGTTGCCACCGGAAGACGCCTGGCGTGCGCTGTTCATTCTCGGCATCGTGCCGGCGATTTTTGTGATCTTCGTGCGTCGCCTGGTCAAGGACCCGGAAATCTATCGCGAGGCCAAGGCCAGGCAGGAACCGAGCAACCCGGCAAAGTTCTACGAGATTTTTGCCCCGGGCATCCTCTTCACCACGATTCGCGCTTCGGTGCTGACCACCGGTGCACTGGGCGGTTACTACGCGATTACTTCATGGTTGCCGACGTTTCTGAAGAACGAACGGGGCTTGAGCGTACTCGGCACCGGCGGTTATCTGGCGATGGTGATCGTCGGTTCCTACGTCGGTTACGTCATCAGCGCGTACTTGACTGACATTCTCGGCCGCAAGAAGAACTTCATCCTGTTCGCTGTGGGTTCGTTCACCATCGTGTTGCTCTACACCCAACTGCCGGTCAGCAATGGCGTGATGCTCTGGCTGGGTTTCCCGCTGGGTTTCTTCGCCTCGGGGATCTTCAGTGGCATGGGGGCGTTTTTGACTGAACTGTTCCCAACGCGGATTCGCGGCTCGGGCCAGGGTTTTTGCTACAACATTGGTCGGGCACTGGCGGCACTGTTTCCGCTGCTGATCGGTTTGCTCAGCCAGAAGGTGCCATTGAGCGTCGGTATCGGGGCGTTTGCGGCGGTGTCTTACGGCGTAGTGATCCTCGCCGCGCTGAGCCTGCCGGAAACCCGTGGCAAACAACTGGATGCGCAGTAATCTGCCTACATCTGACAAGAACAATGCCTACAGGAGTGTTCACCGTGAACCGCCTGCTATTGAACTGCGACATCGGCGAGAGTTTCGGCAACTGGACCATGGGTCTGGACGCCGAGGTCATGCCCTTCATTGATTGCGCCAACATTGCCTGCGGCTTTCACGCTGGCGATCCGAGCATCATGCGCAAGACCGTCAGCCTGGCGCTGAGCAACGGCGTGCAGATCGGCGCGCACCCGGCCTATCAGGATCTGGTCGGTTTCGGCCGGCGCTCCATGGCGTACACCGCCCAGGAACTCCAGGACATCCTGCATTACCAGATTGGCGCCCTCGACGGTGTTTGTCGGGCCCAGGGCGGACGTGTCAGCTACGTCAAACCCCACGGCGCGATGTACAACGACATGATGGCCAACCCGGCGCAATTGCGTGCGGTGCTTCAGGCCGTAGCGGCGTACGACCGCAGCTTGCCGCTGATGTTGATGGCCACCCGTGACAACAGCGCCGCGCAGCAACTGGGCGATGAATATGGCGTGACCTTGTGGTTTGAAGCCTTCGCCGACCGCGCCTACGACAGTGCGGGCATGCTGGTTTCACGGCAACTGCCGGGCGCTGTGCATCATGACCCCGAGAAAATCATCGAACAGGCGCTGACCATCGCCCGTGGCGACCACCTCACCGCCAGCGATGGTAGCGCGTTGCATTTGCAAGCCAATACTCTGTGCGTGCACGGCGACAACGCCAGCTCGGTCGCCGCCGTGCGACGGATCCGCGAAGCCCTTGATCTGCAGAGCGCACCATGAAACTGCGGGTGGAAGTGGTGGCGCTGGATTGCCTGATGGTGCGTCTGTTCGATGAGATCAGCGAGGCCAACATGCCGTGGATGCTAGCGGCCAGCGAAAATCTGCGGGCGGCGTTCGGCGGGCATCTCATCGATTTGGTGCCGTCCTATACGACGTTGATGGTGCATTACGACTTGACCGCGCTGAACCCGGCGCAGGCGCGGGAATTGATCGCCCAGGCGTTGATCGATCTATCGCCCAATACCCGCACCGGCGGTCAATGCCATGTGCTGCCGGTCTGGTATGACCTGAGTGTCGGCCCGGAGCTGAGCCTGTTGTCGCAGCGCAGCGGGTTGGCGGTGCAGGAGGTGATCCGTCGTCACAGCGGACGCGAGTACCAGGTGTTTGCCTTGGGCTTCGCGCCGGGTTTCGCCTTCATGGGATTGGTCGAGGAAGTGCTCGCCGCGCCACGCCTGAATACCCCGCGCAAAAAAGTCGCGGCCGGCAGCGTCGGCATTGCCGAGCGCCAGACCGCCGCCTATCCGGTGGTATCCCCGGGCGGCTGGAACCTGATCGGTCGTACCCCGAGCAAACTGTTCGACCGGGAACGCGATGGCTACAGCCTGATGCAACCGGGCGACACGGTGCGCTTTGAAGCCGTTAGCCATGCTGAATTCATCCATCTGGGCGGTGACGACACGCCATTGGAGGCGCAGGCATGAGCCGCTTATCAATAGAGGCAAGTACACCGCTGTGCCTGCTGCAGGATGCCGGTCGTTTTGGCGTGCGGCATCTGGGCGTGACCCAGGGCGGCGGGCTGGATTGGCGTTCAATGTCCTGGGCTAACTGGCTGTTGGGCAATGACCTGAATGCGCCGGTGATTGAAATCACCCTCGGCGGTTTCACCGTGGTGGCCGAAGAGGATTGCGTGCTGGCGCTCGCCGGGGCCGATCTGGGAGCTCAAATCGACGGCCAGGCGCTGGCGCCATGGCGCAGTTTTCGGCTGCATAAAGGCCAGCTATTGCAATTCACCCAACCGCTGCTCGGGGCTCGGGCTTATCTCGCTGCGCCGGGCGGATTTGATGCGCCAAGCGTCCTGGGCAGCCGTTCGACGGTCGTGCGTGAGGAACTGGGCGGTCTGGATGGGCGGGGCCGGGCGTTGGCCAAAGGTGCGCAGTTGAGCTATGCCGGGAGTGCGCTGCTCCTGTTGCGGGAGTTACCGGCGGAAAATCGACCGGACTTCTCCGATGATTCGCCGCTGGATCTGGTGCTGGGCGCACAGATCGGCGAGTTCGGCGGGCAGAGTGCGTTCGACGCGTTCAACAGTGTGTGGACCCTCGACAGCCGCGCGGATCGAATGGGCATTCGCCTGCTGGGTACGGCGTTGCAGTACCAGGGAAAACCGATGATTTCCGAAGGCATCCCGCTCGGCGCGGTGCAGGTGCCGCCGGACGGACAGCCGATTGTGTTGCTCAATGATCGGCAGACCATTGGCGGCTATCCGCGACTGGGGGCGTTGACGCCGCTGGCGTTGGCGCGGCTGGCGCAGTGCTTGCCGGGGGCGAAGGTGCGGTTGCGGCCGGTGGTGCAGGAGGTGGCGCATCGCGAGCAGGTCGAGTATCTACATCGATTCCTGAAAAGCTAAAAGCTTCGCGAGCGGGCTCGCTCCCACAATGGATCTATGTCGTACACAAGACCCCATGTGGGAGCGAGCCTGCTCGCGAAGAGGCCGGCACTGACAACAAAGATTACTTGGAAAGAAACCGCATCCCTTCCTCCAACCCCCGAAGGGTCAGTGGATACATCTGGTCATCGATCAAGTCCCGCACAATGTTGGTCGAAGACGTATAGCCCCACGTATCTTTCGGATACGGGTTAATCCAGATGAGTTTCTTGTACTTCTCCTTGAACCGCTGCATCCACACATATCCGGCTTCTTCGTTCCAGTGCTCGACGCTTCCGCCTGCCTGGGTGATTTCATAAGGGGCCATGGCGGCATCACCGATGAAAATCACTTTGTAGTCGGCGCCGTACTTGTGCAGCAAGTCCTGAGTCGAAGTGCGTTCGGAGGTGCGACGCATGTTGTTCTTCCACACCGATTCATAAATGAAGTTGTGGAAGTAGAAGTACTCCAGGTGCTTGAACTCGGTTTTGCAGGCCGAGAACAATTCCTCGCAAATCTTCACATGCGCGTCCATCGAGCCGCCGATGTCGAACAGCAGCAACAGCTTGACGGTGTTTCGCCGCTCCGGCCGCATCTGGATGTTCAGCAGCCCGGCGTCTTTGGCGGTGTGGTCGATGGTGCCATCGATGTCCAGCTCTTCGGCTGCACCCTGACGCGCAAACTTGCGCAAGCGGCGCAGGGCCACCTTGATGTTGCGCGTACCCAGTTCCACCGAGTCGTCGAGGTTCTTGTACTCGCGCTGGTCCCAGACCTTGACCGCTTTGCCCTGACGCTTGCCGGCATCGCCGACCCGGATGCCTTCCGGGTTGAAGCCGCCAGAGCCGAAGGGACTGGTGCCGCCGGTGCCGATCCACTTGTTGCCACCGGCGTGGCGTTCTTTCTGTTCTTCGAGGCGTTTCTTGAACTCTTCGATCAGCTTGTCGAGGCCGCCAAGGGACTGGATCGCTGCGCGTTCTTCGTCAGTCAGGGAGCGTTCGAACTCCTTGCGCAACCAGTCTTCAGGAATCAGGGCCTGAAGGTGGTCGTCGAGTTTTTCCAGGCCATTGAAGTAAGCCCCGAACGCCCGGTCGAACTTGTCGAAATGTTTTTCGTCCTTCACCAGAATCGCCCGGGACAAGTAATAGAACTCGTCCATGTCGGCGAAGGTCACGCGCTGTTTCAGCGCGTTGATCAGGTCCAGCAACTCGCGCACCGAGACTGGCACCTTGGCGGCGCGCATTTCATTGAACAGGTTGAGCAGCATGGCATCAGCCTCTTAGCGGGTGCCGCGACGGCTCATGAACGCCAGGCGCTCAAGCAATTGCACGTCCTGTTCGTTCTTCACCAGCGCACCGGCCAGCGGCGGGATGGCCTTGGTCGGATCGCGTTCGCGCAGTACGGCTTCGCCGATGTTGTCGGCCATCAGCAGCTTGAGCCAGTCCACCAGTTCGGAAGTCGATGGCTTTTTCTTCAGCCCCGGCACCTTGCGCACGTCGAAGAACACGTCCAGCGCTTCACTGACCAGGTCTTTCTTGATGTCCGGGTAATGCACATCGACGATTTTTTGCAGCGTGACGCGATCCGGGAAGGCGATGTAGTGGAAGAAGCAGCGACGCAGGAAAGCGTCCGGCAGCTCTTTCTCGTTGTTGGAGGTAATGATGATGATCGGGCGCTTCTTGGCCTTGATGGTCTCGTCGATCTCGTAAACGTAGAACTCCATCTTGTCGAGTTCTTGCAGCAAGTCGTTCGGGAACTCGATATCCGCCTTGTCGATCTCGTCGATCAGCAGAATCACCCGTTCTTCGGATTCGAAGGCTTCCCAGAGCTTGCCCTTTTTCAGGTAGTTGCGAACGTCGTGGACCTTTTCCGTGCCCAGTTGCGAGTCACGCAGGCGGCTGACCGCGTCGTACTCGTACAGGCCCTGATGCGCCTTGGTGGTGGACTTGATGTGCCAGGTGATCAGCTTGGCGCCGAAGGACTCGGCCAGTTGTTCGGCCAGCATGGTCTTGCCCGTGCCCGGCTCGCCCTTGACCAGCAGCGGACGCTCCAGGGTAATGGCGGCGTTGACCGCCAGCTTCAGGTCATCGGTGGCGACGTAGGCCTGGGTGCCTTCGAACTTCATCTGCTAATCCTCGAACGGTGACGCCGACCTGAACGGGGCAGGGCGGGACGCAATAATGGTGATGCCCGACTATACCGCGCTGCCCCGTCGACTGTGAACGCAGACGACTTATTCAGTCTCTGAATGGGGCGTCACATCTTGACTCGGTTTCGGAGCTGGCGAGTATTAGCCTGCCTGGGATGGGATTTCTTGCAGCAGCAATCGACGTCTACACGGGCGGCAGAAAAAACCGGTCGCTACACCTTCACACGCAAACCCTAGCCCGCCTCAGGCTTCGGCCGCTCATACCGTGCGTTGAACGCCTGGATGAAACCATTGCGCAAAATCTGCAAAAACGCCTGAAACGCACTGATGTCCTGGCGATGCACGTTGCCGCTCAGTTCCACTCGGGTCGCGAACTGGTTTTTGCCCTGGTTTTTCAGCACGGTTTCGGAGCCGCCGACGATGGCTTCCCAGATGGAGCGGAAAATCCCTTTGTCCTTGTTTTCCACGTCTTGCTGCCAATTGAACACGTCGACGTCCTTCAACAGCGGCTTTATGTAGCCCGTCAATCGGGCTTTTTTCGCTTGAGCTTCGATGACCACGTCGCCATGACCGGCATTGAAGTCGAATTTTCCGTAGGCCGAGGCGAAGTCATTCATGCGTTTGAGTTCGATGTCCTTCGCACGCAGGCGGAATTCAAAGTCTTCAAAGTTGCTTAAAGGGTCGAATGTGGCAGTGGTTTCCAGTGGCGCATGCCCAAGCAGCAGGGCCTTGCCTTCGAAACGGGCGTCACGCTTGCCTTGTTTGTCGACCACATTGGTCAGGTTATAGATGCTGGCATTGACCTGCGTGGCGTTCATGTTCACCGGAGGTTTGGAATTGAAGTTGCGAAAACTGAGTTTGCCGTCATAGATCCGCACTTCGTCCAGCGTGAAGGGGGCCAACTTACTCAGTTGCGAACGCCAGTCAGTGCCCTGACCGGTTTGCGAGTTTTGCTTGTTGGCGCCGCCGTCGACGAAGTTCACCTCTGGATTGAAGAATTGCACCCGCGCCACCACCGCATGGTCGTACCACAGCGAATGCCAGCTGACAGAGAGGTCGATCAGCGGTGCATTGACGAACGGCACCGGCACCTTGCCGTCAACCTTGACGATTTTCAGTCCGTTGATTTTGTAGGCGCCGCGCCACAGGGCCAGGTCCACATCGGTGACCTGGCCCCGGTAATCACCCATGTTCGCCAGTTTGTCGTTCAGGTAGTCGCGCACCATGTAGGGCAGGGCGATGTGCAGGGCTATCAGCAGCACAACGAGGCCGGCGAGGGTCCACAGGGGCCAGCTGTATCGACGCTTCATGGTGGCAATTCTCTGGCGATGTAAAGCCATTGACTGCGCCCGCTTCAGGACGTTCGGTCGAACTGGACGACCACCGGCAACAGGCATACCTTTGTGGGCTTATTCAATGCTGTACAAGGACCCAGCCATGAGCCGTATTTTCGCTGACAACGCCCACTCCATCGGTAATACACCGCTGGTGCAGATCAACCGCATCGCCCCGCGCGGCGTGACCATCCTGGCCAAGATCGAAGGACGTAACCCTGGTTATTCGGTCAAGTGCCGGATCGGCGCGAACATGATCTGGGACGCCGAAAGCACCGGCAAACTCAAGCCTGGCATGACCATTGTCGAACCGACCTCGGGCAATACCGGGATCGGCCTGGCATTTGTCGCCGCTGCCCGTGGTTACAAGCTGATGCTGACCATGCCGGCGTCCATGAGTATCGAACGCCGCAAAGTGCTCAAGGCCCTGGGCGCCGAACTGGTGCTGACCGAGCCGGCGAAGGGCATGAAAGGCGCGATCGAAAAAGCCGGCGAAATTGTTGCCAGCGACCCGGCCAAGTACTTCATGCCGGCGCAGTTCGATAATCCGGCCAACCCGGCCATCCATGAAAAAACCACCGGTCCGGAAATCTGGAACGATACCGATGGCGCGGTCGATGTGCTGGTGGCAGGCGTCGGAACAGGTGGAACCATTACCGGTGTTTCGCGGTATATCAAGAATACCCAAGGCAAACCGATTATTTCGGTGGCCGTTGAGCCTGCGGGTTCTCCAGTGATTACCCAGGCCATCGCCGGTGAAGAAATCAAGCCGAGCCCGCACAAGATCCAGGGTATCGGTGCCGGTTTTGTGCCTAAGAACCTGGACCTGTCGATGGTTGATCGGGTCGAGCTGGTGACTGACGACGAGTCCAAGGCCATGGCCCTGCGCTTGATGCAGGAAGAAGGGATTTTGTGCGGTATCTCGTGTGGCGCTGCCATGGCTGTTGCTGTACGCCTGGCAGAAACCCCGGAAATGCAGGGCAAGACCATCGTGGTGATCCTGCCGGACTCCGGCGAGCGCTACCTGTCGAGCATGTTGTTCAGCGATTTGTTTACCGAACAGGAGAATCAGCAATAAGCGTAACTGATGAAGCGGCGGGGCTGATTTCAGGTCAGCCCTTGTTCAGGAACCTTATGTTAAGAAGTGCTTTGTTGCGTAATCCTTAATTCTGAATGTTGTATCAGGCGGGTTTTTCCCGAGGTCGGTAATGTTTATCATGGCCGACTGCCACGTCGGGTAAATGGCGTAGTGCGTGAGCCTGAATATCAAGGAGTCGTTGATGAGCTTTTCCTTTGCCGCGAAAGCGTCGGTGTTGTTGCTGTTTCTTGGCAGCACCCTCTATGTCCATTTGCGCGGCAAGGCGCGATTGCCGGTATTGCGGCAATTCGTCAATCACTCGGCGCTGTTCGCGCCCTACAACGCCCTGATGTACCTGTTCTCCGGTGTCCCGTCCAAACCCTATCTGGACCGCAGCAAGTTTCCGGAGCTGGACGTGCTCAAGGACAACTGGGAAGTTATCCGCGACGAAGCGATGCACCTGTTCGACGAGGGCTATATCCGCGCTGCCGAGAAGAACAACGACGCCGGTTTCGGCTCGTTCTTCAAGAAAGGCTGGAAGCGTTTTTACCTCAAGTGGTACGACAAGGCACTGCCCTCGGCAGAAGCCCTGTGCCCGAAGACAGTGGAACTGGTCAACAGCATCCCCAACGTAAAGGGTGCAATGTTTGCGTTACTGCCAGGTGACAGCCACCTCAATCCGCACCGTGATCCGTTTGCCGGTTCATTGCGTTATCACCTGGGCCTGTCGACCCCCAACTCCGATGATTGCCGCATCTTCGTTGACGGCCAGGTCTACGCCTGGCGCGATGGCGAAGACGTGATGTTCGATGAGACCTATGTGCACTGGGTCAAGAACGAAACCGGGACAACCCGGGTGATTTTGTTCTGCGACATTGAACGCCCACTGAGTAATCGCATCATGACCCACATCAACCGCTCGATCAGCGGTTGGCTCGGTCGTGCCACGGCCCCTCAAAACCTTGATGATGAACGTGTTGGCGGGATCAACCGGGCATATGCCTGGAGCAAGAACTCCAGCGATAAGGTCAGTGGGGTGGTTAAACAGTGGAAACGTCGTCATCCCAAGGCCTACCGCGTACTGCGGCCGGTGTTGGCGGTGCTGGTGTTGACGTTATTGGGGTATTGGTTGTTTGGCTGAGGCCCGTCAGGAAATGAAAAACCGCTCCTTGGAGCGGTTTTTTTTCGCCGTTTTTCAAGGGCGTCCTGCGAGCAGGCTCGGTTCGTCGCCTTCGGTGCCCGTGACAAGTATCTGTAAGAGACGCCGCTGACTGGCAGTGAGTTCTACAGCAGCCTGCTTTTTTGCTGGTGAGGATGAGCGTTTTCTTGTTGGATGTTTCCCGTTCAATTTACCCATCTTTCCTCCGAGTGTTTTTTGGAGAGAATTACCACGTTACTTCATCAAACCTGATTGTCGTTACTGGCCCTTTGTCCAAGTCATTGCAATCCATGTCTGTCGCTGGTTATAGTCGGCGCACGGTGATTTCCACCCCACCGTCAACCTCATCAAAAAAGATCAGCCCATGCCTGCATCCCTCATCAACGCGGTAGTCGATTCAGCGGTCAACGCTGGCGTCATGCCGTGCGGGAATCAGCAGCCTGCGCAGATCAGCCATTACCCCCCACCTGTCCGTAGCACGCCGGTGTACGCAGTCGCAGCACCGCCGGGCGTTGGCATTTCGGGCTGATCAGCTTCTTTTTGCTGTTGCCCTTTGCCCGCCAGAAAAAACTACTGAATTTCAGCTTCGGCTGAGTTGGCTTTTGCCTGACTACAGGTGGCATTCATGTTTGTCCTTTCGAAACAATCCGCGCTCGCGGCGGCGTCCACGAGCCTGTTCGTCCTGCTGTGGAGCAGCGGGGCGATCTTCTCCAAATGGGGCCTGGCGCACGCGTCGCCCTTTGCTTTTTTGCTGGTGCGCTTCGCCATCGCCTTGTGCGGCCTGGTGCTGCTGGTGCCGTTGCTCAAGCTGAAGTTGCCCAAGGGCGGCAAGCCGATGTTGTATGCGATGGCCACGGGCGTAGTGCTGCTGGGGGCTTACCAGATTTTCTATCTACTGGCCCTGGACCTGAAAGTCACCCCGGGCGTGATGGCGACGATCATGGGCGTGCAACCGATCCTGACCGTGGTGCTGATGGAGCGTCAGCGCTCCCTCAGCCGGATGTTCGGTCTGGGGCTGGGTCTGGCTGGATTGATCATGGTGGTGTATCAGGGCATCGGCCTGGCTGGCATGTCGATGGCCGGCATGCTCTACGGATTGCTGGCGCTGGCGAGCATGACGTTCGGCTCGATCATGCAGAAACGCATCACCGACAATCCCCTCGGCACCTTGCCGGTGCAATACCTCGCCGGGTTGTTGCTGTGCGGGATCTTTGTGCCGTTCCAGCCGTTTCATTTTGAACACAGCACCGGGTTTATCGTGCCGGTGTTGTGGATGGGGCTGGTGGTGTCGGTGCTGGCGACGTTGTTGCTGTACCGCTTGATCGCCCGGGGCAATCTGGTGAATGTCACCAGTCTGTTTTACCTGGTGCCGGCGGTGACGGCGGTGATGGACTACCTGATCTTCGGCAACAAGCTGGCGGCGTTGAGCCTGCTGGGCATGCTGCTGATCATCGTCGGTCTGGTCTTCGTGTTCCGTAAAACAGCGTAGGAACGGGTCGGGGGCATATCCGTTTCTTTGGTTACGGTGGCTATTGGTTTCGCCCTTACGGCGAGTCACTTTCGAAAAGCGCGAAAGTAACCAAAGCGCTCTTGCCCCTTTCGTTCGATGCCTCGCTATGGCTCGGCATACCCTCGCTCCGGTCCTGCTCCGTGGGCCCGCCGCCATCGGCCATCCATGGCCGGGGGCGGCTACCGCGGCATCCTTGCCGCGGTGCCCACTACACAGAACCTCCACTCGGCCTCTCGAGGGGGCGACTACCGCCACAGCACCGCGAGGCGGCCTACCGGCCGGCCTGGCTCTTTGATCGTACGCATTCCCCCTGTGGGAGCGAGCCTGCTCGCGAAGAGGCTGTGTCTATCGACATCAATGTTGAATGTAAGTCCGCTTTTGCGAGCAGGCTCGCTCCCACAAATTTTCTGGCGGGCATGACATTGGTGTTCACTGCTTGACGGACAACAGGTCGGCTATCAGGCCGCCTCGCTTTGGCTTTTGATCTTGATCTGCCCCGTCGGAAGGCCGTACGTCAGGGGCGCTGGCGCTTTACTTGGCGCTCTTCCAAGTAACCCGCCGTAAGGGCGGAACCAATAGCCGCCGTTACCCAAAAACGGATATGTACCCCCAACCCAAAAAAATAGGTTATTTAGCCAGCGCGTGCTCGGCCCGCACCGAATTCATGAACGCCTGCATGGCCGACGATTGAATGCGATGACGCCGGGTGATCAGCCCATAAGGCGGCAGCCGTGCTTCGAACTTGATCGGCAAAATGGCCAGCAAATCCCGACCAGGATAGTCCTCCACCACCGACACCGGCGTGACACCGAGCATGTCGGTCTGCTGCACCAACGAGAGCAAAGTCATGATCGACGTGGTTTCGACAATGCTGCTGGGGATGTCGACCCGCGCGTTGTGAAACACCTGATTGATGATGGCGCGCATCGGGCTGGGATGCTGTTGCAGCACCCAGGTCATGTGCTGCAGTTCCGCCCAGCTCAGCTGTTTCTCCTGCGCCAATGGATTTTTCGCCCCGGCGATCACGCACAAGGCTTCTTCACCGAGGCTGTCAAACAGCAACTCCTCGGCCCGCGCACCGGCCGGAATCCGCCCCAACACGATATCCAGCTGATCCTGCAACAGCGCTTGCACCAGCACGTCGCTGGTGTCGACCTGGATGCTCATGGACAACCGGGGATGGCTCTGTTTCAAGGTTGCGATGGTGCGGGTCAACAGCCCCGAGGCCAGTGCCGGAATCGCACCGACCGCGACGCGGCCAAGGTTGCCGGACTCCAGCGCTACCAATTCCTCACGCATGCCGCTGAGTTCGGCGAACACCATGCGCGCGTAGTAAATGACGGTTTCCCCGAACGGGGTAGCGCGCATGCCCCGGGGCAGGCGCTCGAAGAGTTCGACGCCGAGCAAGTCCTCGGCTTCGTGGAGCATTTTGGTCGCGGCCGGTTGGGTCATGCCGATGTGGTCGGCGGCGCGGCGTAACGAGCCGAACTCCTGCAACGCCAGCATCAACCGCAGTTGGCGCAGGCGCAGTCGACTGTGGATCACATTGGCAGCAGGAATTCGGGTCATGGGCCGTGGCTCGCAAGGAAGTCTGCGGCAAGCCTGACAACAAATGTCAGGCGTTGCCAGCATTGCTGTGTCACAGCACCGATTTGGGTTTGGCGACGTGGGGTTTGCGCAGGCCCATCAGGCCGCCCAGCGCCTTGGAAATCAGCGGCCAGAACAGCATCAGCAGCGCCGCCGTGGTCAGGCTGCCCACCAACGGGTTGGACCAGAAGATCCCCAAGTGACCGTCGGAAAACAGCATCGACTGACGGAACGCATCTTCAGCCTTGTCGCCCAACACCGCCGCCAGTACCAGCGGTGCAATCGGATAGCCGAGTTTCTTGAACAGATAACCCAACGCACCAAAGCCCAGCATCAGCACCACGTCGAAGAACGAGTTGTGTACCGAGTAAGCGCCGATGGCGCAGACCATGATGATGATCGGCGCAATGATCGAAAACGGAATCCGCAGGATCGAGGCAAACAGCGGCACGGTGGCCAGCACCACGATCAGGCTGACCACGTTGCCCAGGTACATGCTGGCGATCAGGCCCCAGACAAAATCATGCTGCTCGACGAACAGCGTCGGCCCCGGGTGCAGGCCCCAGATCATCAAGCCACCGAGCATCACCGCCGCCGTGGCTGAACCGGGAATGCCCAGGGTCAGCATCGGCAGCAGGGCGCTGGTGCCGGCGGCGTGGTCGGCGGTTTCCGGGGCGATTACGCCTTCGAGTTCACCTTTGCCGAAGTTCTCGCGGTTCTTCGAGAATCGCCGCGCCAGGCTGTAGCTCATGAACGACGCGGCAGTCGGGCCGCCAGGGGTGATACCCATCCAGCAACCAACCAGCGTGCTGCGCACAATCGTCCACCAGTAGCGCGGCAACTTGGCCCAGGTGCGCAGGATGATCATTGGTGTGATGCGCGCATGCTCGCCGCGAAACACCAGGCCTTCCTCGACGGTGCAGAGAATTTCACCAATACCGAACAGACCGATCACCGCCACTTCGAAACTGATGCCGGTCATCAAGATCGGTTGGTCGAACGTCAGGCGCAGGTTGCCGGACACCGTGTCCATGCCGACCGCCGCCATGGCAAACCCGATCATCATCGCCACCACGGTTTTCAGCGGCGGGTTCTTGCTCATGCCGATGAACGTACAGAACGCCAACAGGTACACCGCGAAGAACTCCGGCGAGCTGAACGACATGGCGAACGCGGCGATTTTTGTCGACAGAAACGTCAGCAACAACACCCCGGCCAGCGCGCCAATCAGCGCTGAACTGAATGCGGCGGTCAGGGCTTCGGCGGCGCGGCCTTCACGGGCCATCGGGTAACCGTCGAACGTCGTCGCCACCGATGAAGGCTCACCGGGAATGTTGAACAGAATCGAGGTGATCGAGCCGCCGAACAGCGCGCCCCAATACATGCACGACAGCAGAATGATCGCCGACACCGGCGACATGGTGAACGTCAGCGGCAGCAGCAACGCCACGCCATTAGGGGCGCCGAGGCCGGGCAAGACGCCGACCAGAATGCCCAGCAGCACGCCGATCACCATCAGGCCGATGTGGCCCGGGGTCAGGATCAGGTTCATGCCTTGCAGCAGGGAATCGAACTCGCTCATTTGAAATTTCTCCCGGCCAGGGCAATCCAGTCGCCCATCGGGCCGGCATCCAGCGGGACCTTGAACCACAGCGCGAAAATCAGATAGCTGGCGAGCACCGCGCCCAGCGACACCGTGCCGATCATCAGCTTGCCATAGGGTTTGACGCGGACCTTGTCACGCCACATGAACCAGGCGATGAAACAGGCTGAGGCCACGTAAATACCGGTGAACGGCATGGCGCCGACAAACAGCGCAATCGGGATGAACACCGACAACACTTGCTTGAACGCGCTGCGGCTGACGAACGAAACGCTCAGGGCTTGCCAGCGCACCACGGTCAACACACCGTTGCCGGCACTGGCGGCGCTCAGCAGCAGACCGATGTAGAAGGGAAAGTAACCCGGCTCAGGGCCGGAATCGCCCCAGCCGATACCTTGTTCGACGCTGCCGAACATCACCACCGCGCCGATCAGCGCGGTGAAGAGTGTCAGGCCGAGTTCGACCCAGCGGGTGCCGACCAGCGCCGGTGAATCCGAAGATTGGGACATGAAACACCTCCAGCAGGGGACGGCCGCACGCGTGCGGACGGCCGTTGGCGACTCAGTTTTTCAGCCAGCCGGCTTCTTTGAACACCGGGGTCACGCGGGCGGTGTCTTTCTCAATGTAGGCGGTCAGCGGCTCACCTTCGAGGAAGGTCGGCACCAGCGCGTTCTGTTTCACGTACGCCTTGAACTCCGGCGTCTCGGTGACTTTGCGCATCAGCTCGACATAAAACGCGCGCTGCTCGGCAGTGACGTCGCCAGGCATGAACACGGTGCGCGGGAAGCGGTACTGGTCGATGCCCAGGCCTTCTTCGTGGCAGGTCGGCACGTCGGCCCAGGATTTATCCCCGGCGACTTTCTCGGTGTAGCTCATGCGCTCTTTACTGAACACGCACAGTGGCTCGACCTGGTCGCCGCGCCATTGGCTGATGCTTTCGCTGGGATTGTTGACGTTGGCGGCGATGTGTTTGCCGGCCAGTTGGGTCGCGGCTTCACTGCCGCTCTTGAACGGGATGTAGACGAGTTTGGCGTCGTTGGTCTGGTTCAACAGCAGGGTCAGGGTCTGGTCGACATCCTTGGACTGGCTGCCGCCCATGCGCAGGTTCGACGGGTCGGCCTTGACCGCGGCATAGAAGCCCTTGGCGTCCTTCCACGGTGCGTCTTTGTAGCTCCAGAGAATGAAATCATCTTCGGCCACGGCGGCGACTGGCGTCAGTTCCTGCCATTGGTAACCAAGCTTGGACACCAGCGGCAACAGGTAGATGTTGTTGGTGCCGATCACCAGTTTTTCGGCGTCGCCCTTGTTCATTTTCAGGTCGAGAAAGGCTTCGGCACCATTGCCACCGCCCTTGTTCAGGACGATGGTATTCACATCGAGAAACTTGTGGGTGGTGATGATCGACTGGATCAGGCGACCGAGTTGGTCAGTGCCGCCACCGGGACCACCGGCGACGACGATTTCGACGTTCTTGTCCGGCTGCCAGGCAGCGTTGGCGAGAGCGGGAAGGGCGCCAGTGGCGATCAGTGTGCAGCCGAGAAACAAACGGGAGGTGCGACGGACGAATGCATTTCGCATGATGGAAGGGCCTCGTTTTTGTAGTTGTTATGAGTGGCTTGTCGATGCTCGATTGCTGCAAGCCTGGCCTGAGTGTGTGAAGCCGCCGGCTCCACGTCTAGTCAAAACAATACATACACCGATAGCCTGGGGTTATAGGTCTGGGCAGTGAAAGTGGCCGTTAACGCTCCAGCCTTTGCGCCAGAGCGGTTTTCGAGGAAAGTCGAAAAGGCTGCTATCCGTTGAAAGCTGCCTGAAAGCAGGGCATGCCATAACTCGAGGCTATCGCCTGATTTCAAGTTTTGATTAGACGGTTATCACTGGGCCTTCGATAGTGCTCACCAACGCCGCCACGCCGCGGCAATGTCGTCACCACAAGAATAATAAATCGAGGTACGCACCATGGCTCGTCCCAGTGCTTCCCTGCATCTGCATGACTCGGGTGCTCAATCGGCAGGTGTTCAATCATCGGCAGCGGCCGTCCCGCTCTCCGGTGCGAGCAAAGCCAGCAGCGTACGCTGGCGGATCTTCGCGATCGTCTTTGCGTTGACCATGGTCAACCTGATCGATCGGGTGTCGCTGTCGATTGCGATGCCGACCATCGCCCATGAATTCTCCCTGTCGCCGAGCCTGCAAGGGCTGATTCTCAGCAGTTTTTTCTGGGCGTATGCGTTGTTGCAGATTCCCGGCGGCTGGCTGATTGACCGTTTCGGTCCGCACCGGGTGATCAGTTGGTCCACGGGGTTGTGGGGGACTTTTCAGGTCATCGCTGCCTTTGCCACGGGCGGTGTGTCACTGCTGTTCGCTCGTGTCGCACTGGGGGCCGCCGAGGCGCCCTTGTTTCCCTCCGGCGGCAAGCTGATTTCCCTGTGGCTGGCGCCGAGCGAGCGCAGTCGCGGCGCGGTGCTGATGGACAGTGGCAGCCCGTTGGGCGTGGCACTGGGCGGGTTGATCATTGCGTACCTGATTGCTTCGCTGGATTCGTGGCGCCTGGCGTTCGTGATCGCCGGGATTGCAACGCTTGTTCTGGCATGGCTGGCGCGGCGTTATCTGCGCGATGACCCGGCCACGCATCCGCAAGTGAATGCCCAGGAGCTGGAGAAGATCAACGCCGGACGCGCGACGCCGGCTGCCGAAGCCGCCCGTGCGCCGGTCAAGGGCCTGGGCATCGCGGCCCGTTCATTGACGGGTTTGCTGATCGGCCGTGCGAGTTGGGCGATGGTCTATTTCGGTTTGCTGACCTGGGGTCCGAGTTACCTGGCGCAGGCGCGCGGCTTCGATATCAAGGGCATTGGCGCGGCGACCTTCGTGATTTTCATCTGCGGTGCGCTGGGTTCATTGACCGGTGGTTTCCTTTGCGACGGCCTGATTCGCAAAGGTGTCAGCCGCGGTGTGGCGGTCAAGAGTCTGCTGGCGTTCTCCGGCGTCGTGGCGTTGGGCGCGTTCCTGTTGCTGCCGACCCTGAGCGATCCGTTTGCGGCGGTGGCGTTGTTGGCCATGACCGCATTTTTCCTGATGTGGGGCAGCCTCTACTGGAGCTTCCCTGCGTTGCTGGCGGCGCCGGCGCGAGTCGGTTTGATCGGCGGCGTGATGAACATGGCCGGCAGCACGGGCGGTATCGCGGTGCCGATTCTGGTGGGCGTCATTGTGCAAATGGCCGGCGGTTTCGCGCCGGTGCTGGGGTTCTTTGCGGCGTGCTCGGCGGTCTTCGTGTTGGCCACATTGTTTATCAGCCTGGATGAGGTGCGTCATGACTAAGGTGTGGGACGGCCCGATCGTAGACGCTCATCACCATTTCTGGGACCCGGCGATCAATGACCATCCGTGGCTCGCGCCCGAGGCCAATATCCCGTTTCGCTACGGCGACTACAGCGCGATCAAACGGCGTTATTTTCCCGATGACTACTTCGCCGATGCCGGTGCCCATAACGTCGTGCAAACGGTGTACGTCGAAACCGAATGGAACCCGCGAGACCCGATTGGCGAAACCCGTTTCATCGAGGGGCTGGCCGCTCGCTACGGCGTGCCGAATGCGATCGTCGCGCAAGCCTGGCTCGACCATCCGGACGCCATCGCGGTGCTGTCCGAGCAAGCGGGTTTCAAGTGTGTGCGCAGTGTGCGCCACAAGCCCGGCGGTCCTATCGCACCGGAGCAGGTTGGGCACGTGCGCAGCCTGATGAGCGACGAACACTGGCGCCGCAGTTACGCCGCGCTGGAAGGCCTGGGCCTGCATTTCGACTTGCAGACGCCTTGGTGGAATCTGCACGAAGCCGAACGCCTGGCCCGGGATTTCCCCGGCATCACGCTGATTCTCAACCATGCCGGTTTGCCCAACGACCGCAGTGCCGAAGGCCTGGCCGGTTGGCGCCTGGCGATGGCGCGGCTGGCGCAGTGGCCGAACGTGCGGGTGAAGATCTCCGGCCTGGGCCAGGGCGGTCAGCGTTGGCGCGCCAAAGACAACGCCTGGATCGTGCGCGAAGTCATCGCCATGTTCGGCTGCGACCGGGCGATGTTTGCCAGCAACTTCCCCGTGGACAGCCTGTGCGGCTCGTTCGACGACATCTACAGCGGTTTCAAATCCATCGTTGCCGATTTTCCGAGCGCCGATCAGGAACGACTTTTCTACAGCAACGCGCAGCGGGTCTATCGCTGCGAGCCTTGCGCCATTGACCGGGTGCGGCCTGAATCCTTGAGGAGTGAAGCATGAACAAAACCACCATCGCGATGGTCCTGGGCGACCCGGCCGGCATCGGCCCGGAACTGATCGCACGCCTGCTCGCCGAGCCCGAGGTGCGCCGTCAGGCCAATGTGATTTTGATTGCCGACGAAGCGGAAATGCGTCGCGGCATGCGCATTGCCGGAGCGGAATTTCCGTACCGTCGCGTCGAATCGCTGGAGCACCTGTCATTCGTTGATGACACGCCGCTGTTCTATGACTTTCGCGGCGACACGATTGGCGAGTTTGCGCGCAATGAAGCCAGCATCATCGGCGGTCGCTACAGCCTCGACACCCTGGAAAAAGCCCTGCGCCTGACCGAGGCCGGCATCACCGACTCCGTGCTGTTCGGACCGCTGAACAAGACCTCGCTGCACATGGCGGGCATGGCGCATAACGATGAGCTGCACTGGTTCGCCGAGTTGCTGGATTTCCACGGGCCTTTCTGCGAGTTCAATGTGCTCGATAACCTGTGGACGTCGCGGGTGACTTCCCATGTGGCGCTGGCTGAAGTGCCGGGCATGCTCACGCAGGCGCGGGTGGTGGAAGCCATTCAGTTGATCGACACCGCGCTCAAGCGCAACGGCCTGGCCAGACCGCGCATTGGTGTGTGCGGGCTGAACCCGCATAACGGCGACAACGGCTCATTCGGCCGGGAAGAGCTGGACATCATCGGCCCCGCCGTGCGCTCCGCCCAGGCGTTGGGGATTGCGGCGGAAGGGCCGTACCCTGGGGACACGATTTTCCTCAAGGTGCAGGGCGATGCCAGTGCCTTCGACGCGGTGGTGACGATGTATCACGACCAGGGCCAGATCGCGATCAAGTTGATGGGCTTCTCCCGCGGCGTGACGGTGCAGGGCGGCTTGCCGATACCGATTACCACGCCGGCCCATGGCACCGCATTCGACATTGCGGGGCAAGGCAAGGCGAACGTCGGGGCGATCCGCCAGGCGTTCGAAATCGCGTGCCGGATGGGTACCAACAACTACTGACACAACACTGATCCCCCTGTGGGAGCGAGCCTGCTCGCGAAGGCGGTCTGACGGTCACTGAATGAGTGTCTGGCTTACCGCCATCGCGAGCAGGCTCGCTCCTACACTGATTGAGGGTGTTGCCGGATTTTTGAGATCCACCCAAATCCCCTGTGGAAGCGAGCTTGCTCGCGAAGGCTGACTGACAGTCACTAAAAAGGTGCCTGTACTACCGCTTTCGCGAGCAGGCTCGCTCCCACACTGATTGATGGTGTTGCTGGATTTTTGAGATCTACCCAAATCCCCTGTGGGAGCGAGCCTGCTCGCGAAGGCGGTCTGACGGTCACTGAATGGGTGTCTGTACTACCGCTTTCGCGAGCAGGCTCGCTCCCACATTTTTTTTGCATTAAGGCTGATAACCCGATCTAGCGGATAACTCGTTTTTGCGATCACCCCAGGTTATCGCCGGATACGCATAAGTGATTATCCGCACCCCCGAGCGCTGGCTAAAGTCGCTCCATCGAATGCCTGGAACCCGCTACCCGAGCGGTTCTTCGCAGCGACCCAACAACTACAAGAAGCCGGCAGCGCAAGGAATTGTATTCATGAAAATCAAAGCCATCCGTACCCGCGTTTTTGAGTGGAAAGGCAAAGTCGTTCCGCCTCAAGCGCACTTCTGCACCAACGCCAGTGACATCCTGTTCGAGCGTGGCGACGCCATGGGCTCGTTCCGTTTTCACGGCTGGCTGGTGGTGGAAGTCGAGACCGATACCGGCCTCGTCGGCATCGGTAACTGCGCCCTGGCGCCGCGTGTGGCCAAGGAAATCATCGACACCTACCTGGCACCGATTGCGATTGGCGAAGACCCCTTCGATAACGAATACATCTGGCAGAAGATGTACCGCCAGAGCCACGCCTGGGGCCGTAAAGGCATTGGCATGGCGGCGATCTCGGCCATCGACATCGCCATCTGGGACATCATGGGCAAAGCCGTGAACAAACCGGTGTTCAAATTGCTCGGCGGGCGCACCAAGGAAAAGATCTGGACCTACGCCTCAAAACTCTACGCCAACGACAACCTCGACCTGTTCCTCGAAGAAGCCCAGGGTTATCTGAACCAGGGTTTCACCGCACTGAAAATGCGCTTCGGCTACGGCCCGAAAGACGGCCCGGCGGGCATGCGCAAGAACATCGAACAAGTGCGTGCATTGCGTAACCTGGCCGGCCCCGACATCGACATCATGCTCGAATGCTACATGGGCTGGACTTTGGAATACGCCCGCCGCATGTTGCCCAAACTCGCCGAATTCGAACCGCGCTGGCTCGAAGAACCGGTGATCGCGGATGACATCGAAGGCTACATCGAGTTGAAAAAAATGGGGATCATGCCGATCTCCGGCGGTGAGCATGAATTCACTTCCTACGGCTTCAAGGACCTGCTGGAACGCCGCGCCGTCGACGTGATCCAGTACGACACCAACCGCGTCGGCGGCATCACTGCCGCGCGCAAGATCAACGCCATGGCCGAAGCCTGGTCGGTGCCGGTGATCCCTCACGCCGGGCAGATGCACAACTACCACCTGACCATGTCCACCACCGCCTCGCCAATGGCCGAGTTCTTCCCGGTGTTCGACGTCGAGGTCGGCAACGAACTGTTCTACTACGTGTTCAAGGGCGAGCCACAACCGGTCAACGGCTACATCCAGCTCGACGACAACACACCGGGCCTGGGCCTGGAAATCTCCGATGAATACCTGAGCGACTTCAACATCATCGAGTGACCTTGAGGTGTCGCCTGCGGGCGGCGCCATCCCCGACTTTCTGGAGGCCGTCATGCGCCTGATTCAATTTGAAAACACTACCGGCGAGCGCCAGGTCGGCCTCGTCGAGGGTGCACAGGTCCAGGTGCTCAACGGCACCGGCAGCACCCGTGAACTGGCGCTCGCGGCAATCCGCGCCCAGCGCAGTCTGCAAGAAGAGGTCGCCCGGCGCGGCACCGAACCGGGCCCCGATTACGCGCAACTGCTACTGCAAGGCAAAGTCCTGCCACCGCTGGACCACGAAGACCCGGCCCATTGCCTGATCAGCGGCACCGGCCTGACCCATCTTGGCAGCGCCTCGGCACGGGACAAGATGCACCAGCAGGGCGGCGCCGTCGAAGCCGGCATGACTGACACCATGCGCATCTTCAAGTGGGGCCTGGAAGGCGGAAAACCCGCCGCCGGGCAGGTCGGTGCGCAACCGGAATGGTTCTACAAGGGCGACGGCAGCATCGTCGTGCGCCCCGGTGCGGACTTTCCGGTGCCACCGTTTGCCGAAGACGCCGGTGAAGAACCCGAGTTGACCGGCCTGTACGTGATCGGCGACGACGGCCTGCCGTATCGCCTCGGTTATGCCTTGGGCAACGAGTTCTCCGACCATGTGATGGAACGACGCAATTACTTGTACCTGGCGCATTCGAAACTGCGCTATTGCTCCTACGGCCCCGAACTGCGTGTCGGTGAATTGCCCAGGCATCTGGCCGGCACCAGCCGCATCACGCGCAATGGCGAAACGATCTGGGAAAAGGAATTTCTCAGTGGCGAAGACAACATGTGCCACAGCCTCGCCAACCTCGAATTCCACCACTTCAAATACGCGCAGTTCTTGCGCCCCGGCGATGTCCATGTGCACTACTTCGGCACCGCCACGCTGTCGTTTGCCGACGGGGTGAAAACCCAGCCGGGCGATCGCTTCCAGATCAGCCTCGATGAGTTTGGTGCGCCACTGGTGAACGGTATCGGCGAAAGCGCCCAGCCGTTGGCCATCGGTCAGGTGCGTGCGCTTTAAGCCTTTCAAAAGGAACCCTTCATGACATTGCCACTGGGACACAACTACATCGGCGGTCACCGCAGCGCCAACGGCACGTTGCAACTGCAAAGCCTCGACGCGACCACCGGCGAACCGCTACCGGGCACCTTCTTTCAGGCATCCGAAGCCGAAGTGGACGCCGCCGCCAACGCTGCGGCCGCCGCTTACCCGGTCTATCGCAACCTGAGCGCTGAAAAGCGCGCCCGGTTCCTCGACGCCATCGCCGATGAAATCGATGCGCTCGGCGATGATTTCGTCGCCACCGTGTGCCGCGAAACCGCGCTGCCGGCCGGGCGCATTCAGGGGGAGCGGGGGCGCACTAGCGGGCAGATGCGTTTGTTCGCCAAGGTCCTGCGTCGCGGGGATTTCTATGGTGCGCGGATTGACCGGGCACTGCCGGATCGCCAGCCGTTGCCGCGTCCGGACCTGCGTCAGTACCGCATCGGTTTAGGGCCGGTCGCGGTGTTTGGCGCGAGCAACTTTCCCCTGGCGTTCTCCACGGCCGGCGGCGATACCGCGTCGGCCTTGGCCGCCGGTTGCCCGGTGGTGTTCAAGGCGCACAGCGGTCACATGGCGACGGCCGAGTGGGTGGCGGACGCGATCATCCGTGCCGCCGAACGCACGGAAATGCCAGCGGGCGTGTTCAACATGATCTACGGCGGGGGCGTCGGCGAGTGGCTGGTCAAGCACCCGGCGATTCAGGCGGTGGGCTTCACCGGCTCGCTCAAGGGCGGCAATGCCCTGAGCCATATGGCCGCGACCCGCCCGCAACCGATCCCGGTGTTTGCCGAGATGTCGAGCATCAACCCGGTGTTCCTGTTGCCCGAAGCGCTGGCGGAACGCGGCGAGCAAATCGCCGCACAACTCGCCGGTTCGGTGACCCAGGGTTGCGGTCAGTTCTGCACCAATCCCGGCCTGGTCATTGGCTTGCGTTCGCCGCAGTTCAGCACCTTCCTGGAAACCTTTTGCGCGAGCATGAACCAGCAACCGGCGCAGACCATGCTCAATGCCGGTGCCTTGGTCAGCTACAGCCGAGGGCTCGCAGAGTTGCATGAACATCCGGGGGTGATGCATCTGGCGGGCCGACCGCAAGAGGGCAATCAGGCGCAGCCGCAGATATTCAAGGCGGATGTCAGTCTGTTGCTCAAGGGCGATGGATTGCTTCAGGAAGAAGTCTTCGGGCCGACGACTATCGTCATTGAAGTTGCAGATCGGGCGCAGTTGGCGGCGGCGTTGCACGGATTGCGCGGGCAATTGACGGCGACGCTGATTGGCGAGGCCGAGGAGTTGCTGGAGTACCGCTGGCTGGCGGAGTTGCTTCAGGAAAAGGTCGGGCGGATTTTGCTCAACGGCTATCCGACCGGGGTCGAGGTGTGCGAGGCGATGGTGCATGGCGGGCCGTACCCCGCTACGTCCGACTCGCGGGGGACGTCGGTGGGGACGCTGGCGATTGATCGGTTCCTGCGCCCGGTGTGCTTCCAGAATTATCCGGAGGCGTTGCTGCCCGAGGCGTTGCAGAACGCTAATCCGCTGGGGATTCGGCGGTTGGTGGATGGGGAAGTGAGTCAGTCGGCCTTGTAGTGTCTGAACCGACGCCATCGCGAGCAGGCTCGCTCCCACACTGGATCTCCTGTGAACACAACATCTGTGAGCGCTGAGGTTAACTGTGGGAGATTCTATGGTTGAGGGGAAGCCCTCAACTGGTTTTCGATTGGTATTCGCTCTGCCCGTTCAGCAGGGCG